>PLEQ01000315.1 GCA_003136475.1 Deltaproteobacteria bacterium | reverse complement strand
TCAATTCTTGGACAACTCTATTACAATAAGGAGATTGTTCTCGCTAAGAATGAATTAATCACGGATCTGTGTTTTCAAGCGATGAAGACGAAGAAGTATTTCTTCGACAATGATATGAACGCATATCTCACAAAAAGAGAGGCCCACTGCGCACACCTGATCACCAAGAATTTTTGTTCGCGAGAAATTGCTGAAGTGATGGGAATTTCCATTCGCACGGTGGAAGAGTACATCGAAAATATAAAATTCAAAACCCAGCTCTTGAACAAGAGCAAGCTACAAGCCTTTCTCTGTCAGTCTGGCTTCGACCGACTGATCGAGTTTAATCCGTTGATTCCTAAAACGAGTTCAAAACTTGTCATTATGCACAGCGCGTGAAGCCTTTCATCGATCTTATTGGCTCTCTCGCTGCTGCCAATCCCACAGCACGCCTTGAATATCTGTATCCCAAACGATTGGGATTTCACCGTCGATTTCTTCACCGTCGATTTCGCTCTCGTTGCTCCGACCCTGCGCAGTCATTGAGATCGCCCTATAGGGTCTGAGGCTTGGCTCCTCAGTCAAAAACAATTGTTCAAATTGCAAAGGCACATGACACTGTTTTTGATTCACAAAATGAGCATTGACGACAGCGATATGCATATCGATTGGGCCTTTGCCAATCACCCGATTCTGGGGCTTAGCGACCACAAGCGGCACAAACATGGCTTCGCTTGCAGGCACTTCCTCATCGATGGGCTGATCCAGCTGATAAAGCATAATGCGCTGATCGTAGAGCTCCGCAAGAATTCGCATGTGCGTATAGCTTACCCAAAGATGCGAGCTATCAAAAGTCTCTTCCCATTCTTCAATGCGGTCGATGTCCTGTTCCTTCATCGCTATTTCGATGAGGTTGATCAGAAAAGGGTCCGTGTAGGGAGCGCGCATAAGAGCTGCGATATTTTGGATATACTTTTTGCGAGTCAGACCAAAAAGCCTGAAAAGCGAATCGGCACTCGGTTCATTAGGTTGGATTTGACTCGCAACAACGACTCCTGTATGAAGCTTTGTTTTCCTCACTCCAGCCAGAGACAAGACCTACTTTTTGCTACGCGCGATTTCCTTTTCATTGGTAGGGGAGAGGTGGATGTCATCGTTGCGCTCTGCTACCAGCGTTCCGCTTTGGATCAATTGGCGGCCGAGTGCCTGCCAGTTTGCGCGATTTTCTGCAGTCATGCCGACTATCTTGTTAAAGAATTCACGGACCAAGGGAGCAATATCGCTGTTCAAGTAAGTCTTGAACATATCTATAAACGTCGCCCAATCTTCAGGTGTTGCGGGACGAAAAGTTCCATACGCAAGAGAGCAGTCTTTGAAACGCAGTTTGGTCTTGCGAAGAAAATAGCTACTATCGAAACGGAAATTCTCACCTCGCTCGGGGTCGTATTCACCAACAAGATGCAGCATGAGGCGTTTGCCATTGTAGGCATGGGATATTGAAATGCCGTGCGCGTGGCTCAGCTCACCATGCCAGGGGTTGGGACTGTAAACTTGGATAAAAATAGGATGATTTTTCTTATTGCTCGAATGGCTGTCGCTAGAAAAATCAACGCTCAAAGAAATTCCCGCGATATTGGGTTCCCGATAGGTTTCCATCTCTTTGATGAAGTTCATCGAAAAATCTTTGATCGCATTGAAGTGGAAAAATGAACAAGATTCCAGGAAGAGTCTCGTCCTTAGCTGTGCGCAAGAACATCTGCTTCAAGTCGACTTTGTCTAAACCAAGACCCTGAAGAAATCGATCATCCAAATCCTTGATCAAACGAAAAATATTACCCATGTGCACTACAGCATAGTCCTGACCGTCCTGAGGAAGATCCACACTCTCGATATCTACTTCATCTGCCACTGCAGCTGGATTTTGAGTCATGACAAATCTGTCGTTAGAGTTTTCCTGTTTGACGCGTTGAATTTTGAAGCCGGGCCCTTCAANNGTCCGGTTTGAATCTCCCACTTTTGAGATTGGGAATTGAACTTCATCACGAGGACATGCGAAACCGTGTTGTAGCTCATCACGTTCCGTAAGGATGGGATGCCGTCGTGATACGCCAGGATCAGAGTCTTTTCACGAAATTTAGTTGTGAAAATCAACCTGCTGAGTTCTTCATAATTCACAATTTTGTAAGGGGTATATTTCTTCTTGTTGGAACTGACGTGCTGCTCCAGATAATGAAGAGGATCGTGTCCGTCGACAAGACGATGAATGGCCCGATAGGTTAGCCAAGCTTCGAATAAATTATAGAGTTGGTTCAGTTTGGTAGGAGAAAGTTTCGCAGCTTCGTCGATTCCCAAACGGAGAAGGTTCTCCCGCAGATCCACGACGGNNAAGCAGATCGATCGTAAGTTTACCCTCTCTCTGTTCCTTCATTAATTCCATTGAATACCAAGCCATAAGTTGGCAAATGCCGAGACGCACTTTCGGTTCTAGGTGCGAAGACCGGGTTGATTGAATTGCTCATGCGCAATGCCAATTCCCCTTTGAATAGTCTTTAAAGAAAACGCATTTTTTTGGCCAAAAATCTTGCGAACATCGTCCAGATTTTTTCTTCCCACGGATCCAGGACCAGGGGTTTCGGTGCGTTGTCGTCGCTGCTCGCCCATGCAAGCTGCTGTGGGCCTAAGCCCAGAAAGAGAAAAAAGAGCGCAAAGCTCATCCGCACTTTTAGAAAAGATCTTGATTTCATAGGCATTTCTCAATGGACAAAGTTTGAAATAGTGTTAGGCGCTGCTAGCTTCTTTTTACAGATTCGCTGGTGTAGGGCAAGATCAAATAAATATATGAAATTCAGGACATGCATCAACTTGCTTTTCGCAAAGCTTATCGTTTATCAAACAAGAACTACAAACATCTCCAAGCATTGAACACACCGAATNNGATATGAGAGCGTCAAGACCGGTTGTCGTCATAAATTTTATTTTGGAAGGTTTTGCGCTATTGACCGACATTTTTAGGTGGCATTTCCATAATGGCCTGCCAACGAGAAACTAATTGTGTTGCGGTTGGTCTTGCAGAGGGAGGTTTTGCGAATGCATCGAAGAGAACTTGCAGCTTAGCAATTTCTTTAGCATTAGCATCAGCTATGTCTGAGTTGCTTATGGCTTCAGTCNNCTTCCTCTTGTGGACCGTTCCTATTTTGACAGGATGGGCAATCTTCAGAAAGAGTTTTATGATTATCGAATTCGTATACCATTATACCGAGACCCGGGATATCGCTTTGCCTCGCGTCATAGTTAGCCCCTATATAGTCCTCTTTAGCTTGATTAGCCAATGCCTTCGCACGGCCGGATTTAGTGTCATTGTAGTCTGATCTCACAAACGTATAAAGAATGCTCTCCTCATTATCCACAGGTGTTATGTCCGCAAAACTATTAGCCGCTGCTTGGTCTAAACGCTTGCCAAATTCTTCATCGCTCATCTTAAATAGATTTTGACAGACATCGGAAAATTCTGCGCAGCTAGCAATGACCTTTTCATTCGCTTGGCGCTCTTTTATGTTGGCGCTCCTCACTTTTTCTAAATAGTCAGCCTGAATTTGTGCTTCCGTCGGATAAATTTGCCGTTCGGGCGCTAAGTAATTTGGTGTTCCCGGGTTCAACTTATTGAGTTGGGTGAGTGGCTTATCTGCTGGATTTACCTTGGTAAAACTTCCGAGGTCAGCCATTTTAAAAACAACTTGCGAGTTTTGTCCGCGGTAGAGAAAATTTGACGGTTTCCCATCGGCAATAGCAGCTCCAGCTTTATGCGCGTCGTCTGATGCTTGAAGCATTTGCAAGATGACACTCTCATTATCATATTCAACATTTCCTTCGAGAAGTCCCTGTCCATCACCATCCATTTTTTCCATAATCAGGAGATTGGACATTTCGGAATCTTTTCCTTCAATACCTATCGCACCGAAGTAAGCCACAAATCGGTCGTTAGAAGCAAATTGCGCCATCCATCGTTCTTCATTTCTAAATTCATCTTCACCGACTTGATCCAAATCCATTTTCTTTAAAACAAAAGATCCTTTCTCATCTTTCAGTGTCAAAATGTAAATTCTATTGATACTTTTAGCTAGAAAACTAAACTCACCAATGGAACCTAGTTGGATCGACGCACCGGCTTCGGGAAATTTGGGGAGATTTTGGAGTTCACCCTGGACTTTCGAAAGAAAATCGATATATTTGTCAGGCGTATACGTTGTGCCAGTAAGAGGGACTCGAACAGAGTCTTTTTCGATAAATGCGGGAGCACGAACGAATCCTCCGCTCTTTTCGATTATGGTATCTTTCACCGCGAACAGACCGCGTAATTTAGTCGGTATAGTAGGAATAACGCTTGACAGCTTACGGATGCTATTTGGCACAAAAAATTTTGGAAGAATTTTAACGCTGCTTACACCAGTTTTAGCTATCGCCCGAGGGATATTCGCCGCACCTTCTAGNNGTGTTCTCCTGGTTCCAAAAAGCGACAAAATTGCTATTGGAATCTTGCAACAAACCAAGGCCGCTTCTATTGTTTACTTTTGTGAGGGTACCAGAGCTATCGACGCATAACTGTCCGGCAGAGACAATTTCTAGTTTCGGGATAAGCTGTTGGACAACATATTCAATAAGATCGTAGCTTTGAGTGCTAATTAAGAGGGGATTTTGACTTTCAACAATGGCCGCAAAAGGGTAACAGCCTTCCTTTTCTAAGAGACTCACACTGTTCTCGGCAACTATCCACACTTGCCCTTTGCCTGTGAGATATAGAATGTTTGCTGGAACTTCCTGAAGATCAAATTTTAATCCTTCCGAAAGTGGTATCTTGGTATAGAGGTCTGAGTTTGGACTGGAACTGCTGAGAGCCTTTAATTGCGTTGTGGTTTCTCCATTATCTTGAAAAGAATTGTCAGTCGTCACACTGTAGTCATCAAAAGCCAGACCAAAACTTTCCTGAGCGGTAGGGCTTATATTTTCAGTTGAGCTTGTTGACGGCGTCGCTCGCGTTATTTTTTTACACTGCGTGGAAAACAAAAAGATAAATAAACTTGCAAAGAGCGCTGCTAATTGCATGGAAGCTCCTAAGATTTTATTTTCTATTATAACAAATCACCTTTATTAAAATATGAACCCTAAAGTGGGCGCGTGGAACTGTTCGTCAGCGGCGATAAAATGAGAAAGCCTTTTTTTCCCCCGGAATCCCCCTTCTTTCTGCTGGGATCTTCCTTCCNNAGGTTCTTTCGGCGGGAAAGGAACTGCTATCCTAGCGGTGCCAATTCGGATTAAGTTCAAATAAAGAAATCGCAATACTTTTTAAATGTCGACATCACCGCCATATGGATGATCTTTCGATTTAGAGTCTAGTATTATGATAAAAGATAGTTTCACCAAAAAGCTCTTAGAAAAAAGACAAATACACAATCCAAGCCTAGTGGGATTTTTTTTGGTTTTGCTGCTTTTTATTCTGGTCTATCTATTTTTCGGTTCCAGATACAATGTCAACGACGATATAGCAATGAGTCTTTGGGCACAGGGGCGTTGGTTGGCACCCACACCCGATCCACATCTGATTTTTAGTCATTATTTTATTGGATACACTTTAAAGTTCTTTTATGAGCACTTCCCCAGCCTACCGTGGTACGGGCTTTATCTCTACGTTACTGTAGTCGTTTCCTATTTTATCATCTTACGCGTCCTTTTGTTCGACGCTAACGTCCTAAAATTTGCTCTTATTCTAGCTCTCATGGGGTCTTCGTTTTTTCTCTTTCTAGCGCAAGTAACCTTTACTTTTTCTGCCGGTCTATTAACTCAGGCAGGCATTATCTTGCTGATTCATGAACTGGTAGGTCCTAAAAAGTCTATTCCGCTTGCGAGCTAT
Source organism: Deltaproteobacteria bacterium (assembly GCA_003136475.1). GTDB lineage: Bacteria > Bdellovibrionota_B > Oligoflexia > Oligoflexales > Bog-1112 > BOG-1112. Next base: position 17,911 of record PLEQ01000315.1, on the reverse strand, counting down.
ATCTGTGCAAGCTGCCTGGTCCTTAGTGGCTTCCTTGTAAGAGGCGAGGCCTCACTCTCGATCATTTTTTTAGCGTTACCCATACTCTGCATCATCGCCTGGAATATGCCTGAGGGGGCCAAATTAAAGATCCTAGCCGCGTTTTCCATTCAAACAATCATTTTGATTGCTGCGGCCGCTCTTTTAGACACTTGGTATTACAAAAGCAATGCAAATTGGGCCTCCTTTGCAAAATACAAGTGGCTAGTAAGTCAATTCAACGATTTTGATCGCGTTCACTATAATGCTGCTACAAAATGGGTATTTGATCGCGTAGGCTGGAGCCAGACCGACTTTGAAATCTTTCGGTCAGCATTTTATTCAAACCCCGGTTTGTTTTCCCTGGAAAAAGTCTCGGCCATTGTAAAGGAATTTCCATTTGCTCCCTCTGCCTCTATTGGGAGCTTAATTAGCGAGCTTGCTCGGTGTTTATCATCGGACCATTTTTTACAATGTGCGCTACTTTTATTTTTCGCTACTCAAGCTTTAGTGAGAGGGAGGAAGAATCTCTTCGTCATCTCTGTTTTGTCTGGAAGTATCCTGATTCAGTTTGGCTGCCTCTTGTATGTTGGTCGTTTTATTGATCGAGTTTACTTGCCTCAGCTTTCTTTTTTGAGCATTACGGCACTTTGCTTGACTACGCGACAACCCCAAATTACGAAGCCAAGGATCGCCATATCTTTGACATGCCTATTGGTTCTATTCGGGTGTCTCGCCGGTCTTATCTACCCGCAAGAAATAGAGCGGAGTCGAAGCTATACTGAATGGAATTCCAAGCTAAAAACTTTTGTTCAGGATTCGACGAGACCTAGGTCGGCAATATTTCTTGCTTGGGGAACCGCTTTTCCGTGGTTTCTTCGACCGCTGGATAGCTTAGACCCCTATCCCCCTCTCGCAATTTATGGAATTGGCGCCACAACCCGTAGCGTCTACAACGAACGTTGGTCGCAGATTTTCCGCATCGAAGATATTTACCGAGACCTCATAAAGCGTAGGGACATTTTTATTTTTGCTGCAGCGGGTGAAATCGATCTTTTATCGCGTTATTTGCGTGAACACTATCATGAAGACGTCTCTTTTGAGAGAAAAGACATCGGAGGTCTAACTGTTTTTCAATCAGCCATGCCGACTAGGAGCCCTTTAAGCGAAAAATAATGGTTCACATCTAAGTNNCATCTAAGAAATATAATATTCTAAATAACCAGGATTCAATTCTTCAAATTTAGGTAATTATTTATAAATTTAAAATTTAGTGTTTTAAAATTGGAGTGAGTAGTTAGGTGAATCTAAGAACTAAATATTTTAACAATAACAGCGACGTCGTGCCGGCACTTGCTACAGCTCTCATGCATACTGCATTCTTTGCCATGATTATGTGGCCCCTTATCCTGAGAAAAGATGGTCTGCAAAGCGACTATGTTCACCATTTTGTTGTGGCTGAATCCATGCTGCGGGAAGGTAAAGTCCTTTCTCCGCATTTTCTCTATCAATTGATTATTCTATTGGTTAACTGGATCTTATTTCATCCTGGCCTTATTTTTTCTGCCTTTGTCGCCACGCTACTTTTCAATGCCTCTTTTGGCGTCATCGCATTTATTTGGACGAATAAGATGATAAATTCGTCAAATAAGATTGTAAATTGGTCCTTAGCAGCGCTGGCAACACTTCTTACAATGACTGTGACTCCGATCACAATATTTACTTGGAAAACCAAGGAAGTTTACCAAGGCTACTTGTACCTTAATTCCTTTCACAACCCGACTCTGACGTGCCTAAAACCTTTAGCTGCGATTGTATTTGTCTTGGTCATAAAATCTTTTACACCCAAGATTCAGGCAGCCACCCCTAAGAGCCGTCTGCTAGACATAAGCATTCTGGCACTGCTGACTTCGCTCTCAATAATTGCTAAACCTAACTTCATCATTTGTTTTCTACCTGCTTTGGGTCTCTTTATGATGATGCGTAGTTTTATCCTGAAAAAAGAGGTACCCTGGTTTTTTCTTGCGCTCGGCGTTTTTGTACCATCGGTTTTAATTTTGTACTATCAATACCAATTTACCTATGGGGGAAGCAGTTCATCGGGAATTATATTTGCCCCCCTCTTAGTTTTTAGTCTCAGTAGTAAGTGGTTACTTCCAAAATTCCTACTATCGATCTTATTCCCGTTAGTGTTTTCAATGCTATTTTGGAAGCAAGAACGCTCAGAAAAAAGCTTGCAGCTTGTTTGGCTGATATTTGCTTTTGGCGCATTTTATACTTATTTTCTGGCTGAATCAGGCGGTAGGATGGAGCATGGTAACTTTGCTTGGTCCGGGCAAATTAGCCAGTCGCTCCTTTTCATGGTCACCATTGCACTTTTTGCGAAGCAATGGAGTAGGTTTTTCGAACACAATATGATTACGCGACTCAAACTGCTTCTTTGCCTTGGCATAGTTACACTTCATTTTATAAGCGGTATCTTCTGGGGCTACCTGTATTATTCAAGACAGGTAGGGCATTATCTTTAAAAAAATTTAAAAGTATGGCGAGTGCAGGTCTACCGATGAGGACGTTCTTACTTTGTTTAAAATAATTATAGCTGAGAAGAACGATAGATTTTACGCTCTATCGTATAAGGACGCTGCTTAGTCTCTATGAATATCTTCGATATGTAAATTCCGACCAAGCCTATTGAAAAGATACTAAGACCACCTAAGAGCCAAATAGAGACAATAAGAGAAGCCCACCCAGTCACGCCGATGCCAAAGACGAGTCTACGAAAGACCAGGCCTGCTGCGGCCAGAGTCGCAATCATCATCACTAAGACGCCAAGGTAGAAGACCACAATAAGCGGGCGATTACTAAATGCGGTAATATCGTCGATAAAGCGAGTGACTCGACGCCGAAAAGTGTAGGTTGATCGGCCCTTACATAGTTTCTCTATCGGAAGGGCAATTTGCTTGAACCCCGTAATCGCCCACAATCCAGAAATCGTTACTTCCCTCTCGCGATGCAACAAAAGGGCAGCAATATAATCAGCTTTCATAAGACGCATAGTAACTAGATTTTCAGTTATGCGAATGTCTGACAACGCATTGAAAGTTTTATAAAATAGCCATGCCGGCAGCCTCCGCAAAAAAGAATCCTGGCGCGCAATCTGCACACCAAAAACCACATCGGCATGAGTTTTATTCATAGTATNNGAATTGCGTAAGGAGCTCAGGGGCTTCTTCCAAATCGCAGTCGAGCAATAAAATTCGATCGCCTCGCGCGTGTGAGAGTCCCGTCATCATGGCTTTATGGTGACCGAAATTGCGAGAGAGATCGACTACAACCACTCGTGGGTCCCCTTTATGCAACTCGACTGCAATTTCAAGGGAATGATCTGGCGAACCATCATTGACAAGAATAATTTCAAAGTCTCGGCAAACTGTAGCCGCTATTTTTGAAACGCGCTTATAAAACTCATGAAGATATTGCGCTGAGCAATACATTGAGCTAACGATTGAAAGGTCCATATCACAGGTATCCCCCGATCCGTTTATTCTTTGTCAAGAATGGCTAGTCCTATCCCGGTCAAGCCGTAACGATTACCATTGTACAGCATGTATCGACATCCCTTATGATCAAAGATATAGGGATAACAGACCGCTTCACTATCCCACCCAGAGGGAGAAGGTTCAATGCCAACGTCTTCGTCCTTTCGCTCGAAATTTGTCCCATCTTCTGACTCCGCGTAGCCCATGCGATAGGTTTTTCCACGATAGCAATACCACATTTTATAGATTTTTTGTTCTTTGAGAATAAAAGGTCTTGAAATTCCCCATTCGTCTGGATAGCGAAGATTGATGGCAATATGGCCGCTACGCTCCCAATGTATACCATCGTCGGAGCGTGCACACTTGATGACATGAATCATATCGTCAGCCGCTTTTCCCCAACGCAGATTGGATCCATACCACATTTTGAAATGATCTGTGTCCGGCAATACAAAGGGATAGGAAAGAGAATAGGGATCGATTTCATTTCTATCTAGTATAGGAGCCCGAGAGTAGCGCTCAAATTTCAAATCGTTGATCGAACTCACCGCAAGACCAATACTATTGCGCCACGGAACGGAGATGCTTAAATTCCAACCTACGTAATAGATGTAGCGCTTGTCGCCCTTACGCACTATACAACCTAGCGAAAGACCATCCTCATCAAATAGCCCCAGATCACCGGGAAGCAACAGCGGAACCTCAGCAACTTCAGGCTTTTTGATCTGGTTTCCGATTTCTACGACAGCATAACCGATACTAGATCGATTGGAAGCATCCCGGGAATTGTAGTAAATGCGAAACCAATCCCCCTCGATATGTTCAGCTATCGGATTGGCTGCGTGTGTTGCCATAATCGGGTTTTTACCGCTCGCGGAGAAGAGGTGACCTAATTTCCTCCATTTCATCTCAAATCCTTATTTGATCACTTGAAATATTCTCAGGACACGATCTCACACCCTTGTACAAGGACTTCACTTCCGTATCTTTTGTAATGATCGCTCCTGCTCCAATGAGACTATAATCACCGATCTTTATGTGATCCCGAATAGTTGCGTTGACGCCTAGAAAACAGTTAGGCCCGATTTTTACACCTCCTGAGACGACAACATGAGAGGTTATAAATGCATGATCGCCAATTTGAGAATGATGACCAATATGATTACCACTCCAAAGCGTCACATTATTGCCAATTTTGACAAAAGGCTGAATAGTATTGTCTTCAAGAATCAGACAATTGTCGCCAATATCTTTAGTAAAACAGTGGCAAAAGCTACTGATGTAGCTGACAAGATCATAGCCCAATGCCTTCATGGCATAATACTTTGTTTCCCGTAAGGCATTCATCCTGGTATATCCTAACGCTACGAAAGCGCTAAAATCACTCGGCGGATACAGCTCAGTAAGCCTGGAAAATGCCACGACCGGTTTTCCACAAAAGCTATTTTCTTTGAGAAATTCGTCGTCGACTACAAAACCCACAACATCATATTTTCCTTCTTCCACAAAATAGAAGTGCGCTAGTTCCGCCTGTTCTGCTGCCCCAAAAATTACGATTTTGCGCACAAGACCTCCTCAACGCTACCTGTTGACCTGCTTTTAAAGCTCTTCATAAACTGACTAGCACAAACGCCTTCGTTAAAAACTAGATCAATTATACTGACACCGTGTTCAAATTGTCCGTGAAGCTGTCGATACTCTTGATAGCCATAATAGTCGAAATAAGAAACCTTAATACCGATTGAATTGAATTTTTCTTCGTTGATATAAGACTTGGCGGCTGGGCCACTCAAATATTCTGTGCCTCCCGCTTGTTTGCACAAGGAAGCGATTCTTTCAGTTTTATCCTCACCAGTGATTTCATAATCCATGGAGAAAGTGATCTTTGATTTAATTCCTAGGAAAAGGCACAGAGATTCTAAAAAAGCTTTGTTCATTTCGCTCAAAACATGCCACTTCGAAGCGCAATACAACGGCTCGAGAAGATCCCGGACTTCGGGGAAAAATTTCGCTTTGGAGTATGCGCAGCTTATCGAGGACCAATGTTTTTTCTGCCAAATAGGATCAGCGATGCGAGCGTCGCAAATTCTTTGAAAGTACTTTCCCTTAACGTCGACAGGTACGGACAGCCATTGCAGACCCGTCGCTGTCTTTATAACATTGCGATTGCGCCAATCTCTTTTGGTATATTGTGCATCATCGTACAGAACAAACTCATCGACAGAGTTTATTAGGTCGAAGTAGCCCTTCCATGGGATGTAATTGGATTGCACGATTGCAACTCTTTTTTTATTCACAAAGGCTATTTCCTATTTTCTACGAAGCCTATAGACGACTATCAATCTTTTCGAGATAAGGCTACCCTTGTCCGGCCCTGTAGGTACGCAAGCTAGGATCAGACACCCGATACTCCGCAATACTTTTCGGTGGTATTGTCCATAGTCCCATCACTTGTGCGAGCTTGCTTTCGAGCTCTATAGTCCCCTTTAAAATCGCCGGATAGTCTAGCTGTTGCTTAATAAATGGCAAAGTAAATTGGTGATTGATCGCACGTCGTCGCGTCTTTGACAGGTTGACTCCACCGGCATGCCAAAGAGTAGAATCAAAAAACAGTATACTTCCTGGTTTAGCGATCAACTGAACTTTATGTTCCTCGATAAATTGATCAGATGGCATATTTTCGAAAAGGTGGCTACCAGGAACGAGCCAGGTCCCCCCGGTTTGCTCTGAAAATTCATCAATTACGACGAAAGCGTTTAGACTCAGGGGTTTTGAGGACCTAAAGGATTTGGCAAAATCCTTGTGAAATTTCCCTTGGTTGTGACGACGTTCGGGAAAGGTGACGATCCCATTTTGCAGATGCAATATTGCTGTATCGCTGAGAATAGCGCTGACATAAGTCTGAATTATAGGGTGAAGTATAAGTTCGTAAAAAAATGCGTCATAGAGCATCATGCCACGGATTTGACCATAGTCACCCGTTCGTTCAAGAAGCTCGTCGCCATATTCTATGCGTTGCTTTTCCCATATTATATCCATCTTTTCACTAATGGGACCCAAAACATCAGCAGATAGAACGTTCGAGCAAATAAAAAAGCCAAGACGCTCGAATCTCTCTAAATCATACTCTACTTTCGACTGTGGCTGCGACTGCACATGTCCTTTGTATTTTTGATAGTCCATCATGGTCATTCCGTCTGAATGTTTGTTAACATTTTGAAAGAACAGTTCAAGCCTCAGCTGGGTTTCGAACAACTGCTTGAGATTGATTGGGATCTAACATCTTGGACCGCGGAATTATATACTGAGATTGCAAGCGTAGCTTCAATACTGTTCCAATATATTTGCACCCACGCCGAAGATAGTCCAGCAGATTTTTACCGGTCTTAGACTCTCCGCTCCTTCGAGGGGGAGCCCAATAGGGGAGCTCGCAAACCTGATAGCGACCCTTAATAGCCCTAAAAATAAAATCTACAAAATACTCACCATAGTCTCCGCGAAGACCTATGGTTTGAATAATTTCCTTGCGTACTGCAACAAAACCACTCGTGTAGTCCGAAAAAGCAGGATAGAGAAAGAAGCGGATAAACCAGTTCAAGGTGGTACTAAGTAACCTTTGTAGTGGCCCACCTTTACCGACTCTTTCCTCTCCTCCTCCAATGATATAACGCGAGTTTACGGCTATATCAAAACCTTGGTCGATCATATAAAGGATTTGCGGAATTTTTTCTGGCGGATGCGAAAAATCACAGTCTAACCAAACAATAACTTCATTTTTCGCAAGGTCGATACCCTCCTTTATTGACGCAGTCAGCCCGTGATTGGCCATACGACGAATGACACGAATACTTGCATCATCGCTCTGAACCTTCTCTGCTAATTCCCAAGTACGATCTGGGGAATTATCATCGACAACAATAATTTCAATTTTTTCCAAGCCAGCTGTCTTGAGTTCGTGAATAGAACTCTCCATCAAAGCGACAATGTTTCCCGCTTCATTGTAGGTCGGCATGATAACGGAAACACTCGAAATTCGACTAGCATTGATTGGGATCACTGCACAGATCCTTTACTAAAATGACATTTCGTCCTCGGGTTTCATGTTCGACAAAAAAAAGATTTTTGTAAAACGTACGCGAGACGTTATTTTTAGCAAGCGTTTCTAAACGATATGCGCGAATACCGAGATCTACAAGGAAAAGCTCTAAACTTTTGACAAGCTGCTTCCCAATACCTCTTCCACGATGAGTGTCCGCAACACAAATTGCAGTCAAACAGGTGTCTACGGCAGTCTGTTTATAGATAACCGGGCGCAACATCGACTCGGATTCTACAAAGTCGGNNGTTTCAATAGGAGACGGAAACCCAGTAAAAATTTGCGTATTAAAGACGTCGAAGACAAAAGCTTAGCACGAAAGCGATTCGGCGCAAGATTAACACTCAGTACGCCTACAAGCAAACCCTGGTCCAAAGCTACAAAAACACGACTATCTGGGCACACGAGTAAAGCTTCGTAAAGGCGAGAGAGGTGGCTAGACCCCAGCTGGCTATTCATGGAGTATGGCAAGCTTGAAAGATGGAGATGGACTACAGGAACAATATGTTCTGGACGCAGTGTCTCTATGATTACGCTCACGTGGCATTTGCTCCCCTGATTCTCAGATCGACGCCTTACTTTCTGATATCCCGAATTTGCTGGCAGATAAATTCGATTTGGCTTTCTGTCAATCCTGATCCTGATGGTAAATAAAGGCCTCGCTCCGAAAGATAGTCAGGTACCGGGTATAAGTCCTTTGTCTCACATCCATACTTGGCGAGTGCGGGTTGCCTATGCATGGGGAAGAAAAAGTTTCTAGAATCAATCCCCCGTGTTTTGAGTTCGTCGCGAAGTCTATTCCTCGAAGGACCAAACTCATCCCCTACGACAATACCATTCATCCAATAGACATTGAAAGTTCCAGGACTTTCGGGTTGAAGCTTCAGGCCCGGAATATCCTTTAAGAATTCTCGGTAGAGTGCGGCATTCTTGCGTCGCTTCGCAATATACAGCTCGATTTTCTCCAATTGCGCAAGACCGATAGCAGCAGCTAGATTGGTCATGCGATAGTTGAAGCCAATGTCTTGATGGATGTAATCGCGTGGCCCGTCCAAAGGGAAAGCGAGATTCTTAAAATACCGACAGCTGTCATACAGATTCTTGTCGTTGGTTGCAATCATGCCTCCCTCACCAGAGGTGATGACTTTATTTGCAAAAAAACTAAAGCAAGAAATATCGCCCATGGATCCGCATTTCTTAGCCTCAAACATAGCACCGTGTACTTCTGCTGCATCTTCGAGAACCCGAAGATTGTACTTTGAGGCAAGCTCGCTGATCGCTTTCATATTGCAGGGTTGCCCATAGATGTGAACAGGCATGATCGCTTTCGTTCGTGACGTAATCTTTTCCTCGATTCGGCTGGAGTCTATATTCCAGCTCTCGAGCTCAGCATCCACAAAAACTGGTTTGGAGCCCGTATAGCAAATAGCGAATGCCGATGAGATCATGGTGAAATCGGGAATAATAACTTCGTCGCCTGAGCCAAGTCCCAGTGCTAGGCAAGCCAGATGTAACGCAGCGGTTCCATTAACGGCAGTGAGCGCGTACCTTGTGCCGATGTATTTGGCAAAATCCTCTTCAAAACGGGTAACATATTCCCCAGAGGAAGATATCCAGTTGCTCGACATCGCCTTGACAACGTAGTCTAGTTCGTTGCCGATCAATAAGGGTTCACAGACAGGAATCACTTCATCCTCCAAAGACTAAAACAAGATCTTGTCGATATCGCGAGATACATAAGGACCCTGTTTAACTTCGAAGATTTGACATTCACTCAGGGGCTCAAATCCGTGTCCGCCTCTCATAAGATATATAATATCGCCTTCCTGAATGAGATCCTCGTGAAGTAAATTTTTACTTTCATCAAAAATACTGACCTTCATTCGTCCCTTTTGCAAAAAAATCACCTCTTCGGTGCGGGTCACCACCTGCTGACGGGGAAGGTGTAGATGATTAGTGATTTTTTCGCCCTTTTTATAGGATGAAGTTCCAAGCTGTAAAAAGCTACTTTCTTCCGTAAAAAATTTATATTTCTTATCGGATTCAAAATTTCCGCGAATAATTAAGGAGTAAAGGATTCCGTTATGTTCTATACGCTGAATCATAGCAGCGCTATCCTCTCGTTAGACTCCAAGTTCACTAGACCAGCCGCCCTCAATTCAGCTTCGACCATTAAATGAACTAACTCTTTGAAGCGTGTTTTCGGTTGCCAATTTAATAGTGCCTTGGCCTTTGAACTATCGCCCTGTAGAATATCGACCTCTGTCGGCCTATAGAATTTCGGATTGATTGTTACCAAGACACGATCGGTCGCGCGATCCACGCCTCGCTCATCGACTCCCACCCCGGTCCAAACAATTTCCTTCCCAATGAAACGGAAAGCTTCTTCGACAAATTCCCGAACGGTATGTGTTTCATTTGTTGCAATAACAAAGTCATCAGGTCGATGATATTGCAAAATTCTCCACATGGCATCAACATACTCAGGCGCGTAACCCCAGTCTCTCTTTACATCGAGTGTACCGAGCTCCAAATGACTTAGTTCACCTTTCAAAATTGACACGATAGATAGAGTAATCTTCCGCGTTACGAAATTTTCTCCCCTTCTCGGAGATTCATGATTAAATAGTATTCCGTTGGAAGCGAAAATACCGTAAGCCTCACGGTAGTTGACAACAAGCCAGTAAGCAAATAGCTTTGCCGCTGCATAGGGGCTACGCGGGTAAAACGGCGTCAGTTCGTCTTGCGGAACCTTGCCTGCCTTGCCATAAAGTTCGCTTGTAGAGGCTTGATAAAGTTTAGCTTTAATTTGAGTGTTCTTAAGGGCATCTAACAAACGCAGAGTTCCAAGACCATCAACATCGGCAGTGTATTCGGGAACATCGAAAGAAATGCCAACATGACTCTGGGCTGCACGATTATAGATTTCAGTGGGCTCTATTTTTTCAAGTATGCGATTCAAACTACTCGAGTCGACGAGATCGCCATAATGCAAATGAAGATCGTTGGCTTCAGATTCTCTGTAAATCGCTGCGAGACGACTGCGATTGAAAAGACTACTACGACGAACGATCCCATGAACGGTATAGTTGTTCTTTAGGAGAAGCTCCGCGAGATAGGAGCCATCTTGGCCTGTAATTCCCGTGATAAGAGCACTTTTTTTTGTCATCGTGACTCTGAGAGAATATGAGTTGTAACAAGCTTACCTTAAAATATTTTTAGCAAGCATTAGTTTTTTTGTCAAGAATAGCGCTGCGAAAGAATATTAATAGATTGATGCCTATTCACAAGCTCATGGTGATGGGAGCGCTCAGGAGACGATTGGAATAGGCGCGCTGACCGACCTACGTTATTGATTACTATACGGCTGAGTATGACAAGATGATAGCAATTGCAAAAGATCTGGATAAAGCGCTCGAAAGCAGATAGCTTTGTATAATGCTCGGAAGAAGGATCGAATCCTCCAGCTATTGCAAGGGGAAGCAATTGAAACTACTCATTACAGGTGGGGCGGGCTTTATTGGCTCATCAATGATTCGCCAATGCTTAGCCCGCATGCCTTATCATATACTCAACATCGACAAATTGACCTATGCTAGCAGTTCGAAATCTCTGAAGGAGTTCGAAAGTAATCTTAATTATCAATTCTCTTGCACCGATATTAATGATCAAAGAAGCTTGCGAACTTTGTTCACAAATTTCAAACCCACTGTTGTTGTCCATTTCGCCGCAGAGACGCATGTCGATCGCTCTATCACACGCGCCAGTGATTTTGTTCAAAGCAATATAGTTGGTACATTCTCGCTGCTGGAGACGGCTTCAGCTTATTTCTCTGATCTTTCTGCAGAGGAAAAGCAACATTTTCGCTTCCTGCATATTTCCACTGATGAAGTTTATGGTGATTTAGGTAGCGATGGTTATTTCTTGGAAACATCTCCGTTGGCTCCCAACTCTCCCTATTCAGCTACTAAGGCATCTTCCGATCTTCTCGTCAACGCTTGGTATCGTACCTATGGACTACCCATCATAATCACTCACTGCTCTAATAATTATGGACCTTACCAATTCCCTGAAAAGCTCATCCCCCTAATGATTCTCAACGCATTGGAAAATAAAGCTCTACCGGTGTATGGGAAGGGACTCAACATTCGTGACTGGATTTACGTTGAAGATCATACAAACGCTCTCTTGCGAATACTCGAGCGCGGTCGAATCGGCCAGACCTACAACATCGGCGCCAACAGCGAGCATAGCAATCTTGAAATTGTTTATAATATTTGCGATTTGATAGATTCTCTAGTCCCCCATCCCGAGCAAATCTCTCGCCGGAGCTTAGTAAAGTTCGTTCAAGATAGACCCGGACACGACTTTCGATATGCGATCGACAATACCAAAGTCAGAACGGAATTTGACTGGCAGCCAAATGAAAGCTTCAGTTCCGGACTGGCGAAAACTATCAAGTGGTACATGGAAAATGCTGACGGCTGGTGCCGGCATATTCTTGACCAATCTCAAAGCAAAACTATTTTCAAGAATCGTGAAATGAAAGATTCAGATGTTTATTCAAACGAGCATTCCCACGAACAAACCCAATGACAGTGTGGATCGCAAGGGAATCATCCTTGCCGGAGGGAGCGGCACCCGGCTTTACCCGTTAACTCTTGCTATGAGCAAGCAGCTTCTTCCCATCTACGATAAGCCGATGATCTACTACCCGCTCAGCGTCCTGATGCTGGCGGGAATTCGCGAGATCCTCGTGATCTCGACGCCGAGCGACCTCCCGAGGTTCCGCGAGCTCCTCGGCGACGGGTCGCCCTGGGGGATCGAGCTGTCCTACGCCGAGCAGGCCGTCCCCAACGGCCTGGCGCAGGCGTTCGTGATCGGNNAGATCTTGGAATTTCCCTCAGTTATGCCAAACAAGAGCATCCCGAAGGTTTGGCGCAGGCATTTATCATTGGAGAAAGCTTTCTAGGCAATGCTCCCGCTTGTCTCATCCTTGGTGATAACATCTTTTACGGAGCAAGCCTTCAAACCAATCTTGTGGCTGCAAACCAGCGGCAGCTGGGTGCTACAGTCTTTGCTTATTATGTAAAAAATCCCCAAAGTTATGGGGTCGCNNAGCGAGGAATGCCTTCAAGCATTGAAGAAAAACCCTTAGAACCCAAATCTAACTTCGCTCTAACCGGGCTCTATTTCTACGACAATGATGTTATCGAAATTGCGCGATTGATTAAACCTTCGGCTCGCGGCGAATTGGAAATTACTGATGTGAATTTAGTCTATTTGCGTCAGAAACGACTGCGCGTTGAGATCCTAGGTCGCGGTACAGTTTGGCTAGATGCGGGAACTCATGAATCTCTAGCTGATGCCTCGGGCTTCATCGAAGCCGTTGAGAATCGGCAAGGCCTTAAGGTCTGCTGCCCCGAAGAAATCGCCTGGCGGATGAATTACATCCAAACGGAAAACTTGCTCCGCCTTGCTCAGCGGTACGGCAAAAATCAGTACGGAGAGTACTTACGAGGTATCATCGAAAGAGAAATGTTCCTCGATGTGAACCGATATAACAATGATGAACTTTTCAAATAGCCTACAAAATATTGAAGAATATTTTCGGATTGAATCTTATGTACATTTTATTTCTGCAGCTTTTGTTCCGTAAACCTTGAGCCCCTTACGAAGACGTTCACGAAAATCCGCATCCCATTCGTGACGTCTAAGCAGATAGCCCGTGACAAACTCACTTAAATGATACCATCCGATTTCGACATTCAATACGACTTCCCTGCCACAGCCTTTGAATCCGGAAATAAGAAAGGTCTGAGCTTCGGAATTTCCTAAACTCTTCTCTTGAAATTTCTTAATGTACGCTTTCCCGACTTCATCATGGCTAGAGAAACCTAGTCTTGCCTCTTCGCCGAATGCTGTTTTAAGGAGTCCTGAATATTCATAAAATCGCGTTTCCCGGCTTAAGTGTGCATAACGTGTTGCTTGATCATCAAAAATAATGATCGTTGAAATCTTGGCGTCTGAGTCTTGGCGCAAATTATAAATCAAAGAGAGCTGCTTCAAGTCATCGACGATCCAACCTTGAATATTATCCAGCCAAAAGCAAGTCAATTGAGCAATGAATGCTGATGCGACGAACAGACTGATCATCCTTCCCGCAAAATGTCCAAAAAAGATCTGGATGGCCCCAACAATAATCATGGCACAGCCATACCCAACAATCATATGGTCACGGCTTCCCCAGTCTGTAAAAGCAATGGTCTTATTGACCAAAATATAAGGCGCAATTCCTAAATAAAGAAAAATAAATCCGACCAATATAAATAAAAGTTTCTGGTAAAAGCTGCGCGCCTGATTAAGATAGCCACTTTTGTACAAAAGAACCAGAGCTCCGCTTAGAAAAACATAGAACCACCAATTCCTAAAATCAAATTGCATTAAGACATCATACAATCGCCAAAAATAGTCGATAGGTGCATGCAGGATGGAAAAAAGCTTGGGAATGTCAAAGCTTGGGTCTTGATACCCTAAATAAGACGGAAAAACCGTCCTCCGTAGAATCCAGAAGAAAATGGGGAGAAGAAACATCTCCCAGTTGAATTTTAAGTAGTGAATCCAAGTGCGAAAGTAGCTAGCACCATCATGTTTGGCTATTCTAAAAAGATTAAAGGCTACGAGTAACGGAAAAATGGCGTAGAAAAACAGAAGCGAGCCATTGTAAAAGGCAGCAAAAAAAAGGAAATATAAAAGAGACTTAGTTTTGAGAGTCAACTTCAGTCGATCAGCGCCCAGATTTTTGGCTATTATCCAAAGTGCTATAAAAAAACAAAAAAGCGAAAAATAGGCTAGCAGGAGTTCGAAATGAACAAGATTAAAAGGCAAAATAGATGAAAAAACACTAATAAGCGCCGCTGTTGTCCTCTCCATTCGAAAACCAACTTTTAAAAGTAAATAGAATAGAATGCCGGATCCCATCCCAAAAAAAATAACTCCGATCCGAAACCCCATGACTCCTGGAAAAGACCCAAAGAAGGTTAATACTATCGGATAGAAGACGTGTTGGATATCTTTGGCCATTGCCAAGAGAGTCCTGAAATGATGTTCTTTCACTTGAAAGAAATAGATCCATGAATCCCACATGGGATTCAAAAGAAAAATATAGGGAATAAAAACAATTCCCAAACCTAAGAAAAGAAAAAGCCAGGTAAACTTGACATGTGAATCGATTTTAGCAAACATATGTACCTAAGAAATAGTTTTGAGCAAAACTCGTCTTACAGCCCCAATGACATCTTCTACATCCTGATCTGAAAGCTTCGCTGACAGAGGAAGACTGACAGTTGTTTTCCCAATAGAAAAAGCAACAGGATAGTCTTCAGGCTTCCAGGCGTATTGCTGCTGATAGTACGTATGCTCTGGCAAACTCCTATAGTGAACTCCAACTCCGATTTTCTCCCGGGTCATTTCCTCAAGAAAATTGTCGCGTGAAATCCTCGTCACCTGTTCATCAACGAGAATCGTATAAAGGTGATAACCATGGACTGTGTCGCGCGCCGGTTCAGAGGGACAAACAACAGGAAGCGAGGAAAATGCTTCGTTATAGCGATGCCAAACTTGTTCGCGTCGCTTGTGAAAGGCGTTGACCTTTAGCAATTGCTGCAAACCAATAGCTGCCTGTAGATCCATCATATTGTACTTGAAGCCGGCTTCAAGTACATCGTAATGCTTATAACCCGAGGAACCAAACCTTTGCCAGGCGTCCCGACTCATACCGTGCAAAGATAACCTTCGCACTCGCGCTGCCTTGTCAGCGTCAGCAATGAGGATCATACCGCCTTCGCCGGTGGCTATATTTTTTGTTGAGTAAAAACTAAAACACCCGAAATTACCGAAGGTTCCAGCACTTTTTCCCTTGTACTTTGTTTCGATCGCGTGAGCACAATCTTCGATTATCGTCAGATTATACTTTTCGGCCAAATTACAGAGTTCATCCATCTCGCAGGATCGTCCAGCAAAGTGAACAGGGAGGAGGGCACGTGTTCGTGATGTTATTTTTTCTTCGACTAGCTTAGGATCAATGTTCATCGTCGTCGGATCGATATCGACAAGAACGGGAGAAGCGCCGGCATGAATGATAGCATTAACCGTCGCGCAAAACGTCAACGCGCTCGTGACGACTTCATCACCAGGTTGCAGATTCAAAGCTAAACAGGCAAGGTGCAACGCAGCAGTACAAGAGTTAAGCGCGACTGCATTATGAACCCCCTTATATTCTGCGAACTTCTCTTCAAAGGTCCTGGTACGCTGTCCGGTACCTAGCCAACCCGACCGCATCACTTCGACGACTTGGTCAATTTCTTCATTTTCAATCCGAGGTGAGCCAAAAACCAAAAATGAATCTCGAGACTCTGTGCTCATATCTTTCTACTTTCAAGAAAGTGCTATGTCTGCCGCTCAATTAAGATTCGATTCAAACCCTTAAAATAGCAACTCTTTTTTTTAACGGTCAATATGTGGGTGACATTTTTGATTGAAAACCATTAGAAAAAACGAACGACACGGTTCTCTTTCAGCAGAAATTAAGACTAGATAGGAAGCACTTTCATAAGTCTAGTCGACGAGGGCACAATCGTCCGCTGTGGATGATGGAATAACTCAACACTCGTCGGCATGCTATTTTTGGGTAGCCATTAACAAGCTATCGTATAAATAGAATAGCAAGACTCTTTTCAATAGAAATTACTTGCAATCGATAGAGTGACATGATCGAATGCCAACAGAACAATCGAATTATGCAAGGAAAAGAGATTTATGCCTTTTGTGCGAGAAGAAACTGAAAGGAAAAATGCAAGCAAAATCGTAAAAGTCCTCATTGCATTACTCGTAGCAGCGATTCCTGCGATTATTGCTCAAACTTTACTTCATATCTTTTTTAAAAAAAGCTTCTTCGATTTCTTCCCCTTCCATGATGATGAAATGGTTTACTGGTTAAGTTCCTTAACCTATAGTCATGTGGGCTTTCAAGGAGGTTATTTTTCTATCGACGAGGTAAAACCGCCCCTTTCTTTCATTCACTATGGGGCTCATGGCCCACTAATGCCGATGACCTATGCGATCATTGCTTCGCTTTGGGGTGAATGGAAACCCTACTCAGGTGTACTCGTCAACTTATTTTTATGTACGAGTTCACTATTAATTTTCATAGGGGTTACAAAACCAGGCAGAGTACAGATTCTATTTTTAAGTCTCTTGCTGATCTGTTTTTGGCCACTTATTGTCATGATTCCTGTCAATATGCAGGAGGGCCTGCACCTCACGATTGGCATTCTGCTGGCAGCTTGCTTTTTCTTAATTCTCTCGCCGGCAAGATCTGGTCAAAAGCATGTAAAATGGGTCACCCTTATTCTTCTTTCTTACGCTGCCTGCGTGAGACCATCGTGGAGTGTCCTATACTTTCCAGCTGTCTTCTTATGTTGGCCGCCTCAAGGCAAGCTTAGTGTTCTTATACGCACGTTTACAGTGTTCGCTTTTATTATGTTGGCTTTTACAGTTTTCAAAGTCCTTGGTGCTCCGTATCCCCATCAATTGATTTACTTTATAAAAGTATTGACAGGCCAGGCAAGCGTTAATGAGTTCATTCAATACGCTGCAGATAATATCAAACGATACTTTGCCACCGGGCTTGACCCTGTCGGCTTCCCTCAGAGAATGGAAATACTTTTCATTATTGTGGTGTCTTCGCTAATTTTACTCTTCAATTGCTTTTCCCGAAGAATGTGTTTAACCGCAGCCGAGAATAAACCATGGCTACTTCACATCACAAACCTTGCCTTGGTAGTGTTATGCACGATCTCCCTATATTGCATTGGGGACTACAGAGACTTTAGAGTGTGGTCCGGGCCCTTGCTCTTGTCGCTTTTGCTTATGATTGCTTTAAGTGGGCGGTTTGCTTTAGGAATTGTAGCCGCTGTTATTCTTGCTAATCTTTTCTTTGCACCACAATATCTCGAGTTTTTTCGAGGAGTTCGAAGCATTAGCTATAACCCAGACAGAACCCAAATTGACGAATTTAAAAAAGCTATAGAAGGTAAGTTAGTATACAATAAAGGTGCAAATCCCTGGTGTAATACTTTGCTTACTATGAATTCACCCTTTGTTTTTTACCATATGGCAAGTATCACTCCAGGAATTGGGGTCAGTGATTTGTATTATAACAAGGATGTGAAACTCCCCTACCAGTCCAAGTATATAC
>PLEQ01000405.1 GCA_003136475.1 Deltaproteobacteria bacterium | reverse complement strand
AGTTTATGAAATCGACCTCGACCAGCTTGAGCCTCATATTGTGGGACCGCATACACCAGATTTGGCGCGTCCGATTTCCAAATTGGCTAAAGAGACGGCGAAAGAAAACTATCCGCGTGATATTCGGGTCNNGTACCAACTCGTCCTACGAAGATATTTACAAGGCAGCAGAGATTGCCAAAGAAGCGCTCAAGCACGGCGTTAAAGCCAAAGTTCCTCTCCTAATCACGCCGGGATCTCAGCAGATCTATTCGACCGTAAAACGCGATGGTCTCTTAAAAATCTTAGAAGATTTTGGGGGCTTGGTTCTTGCCAATGCCTGCGGCCCCTGCATAGGACAGTGGGAGCGCAAGGACATCAAAATGGGTGAGCGCAACACGATTGTGACCTCCTTCAATAGAAACTTCCGCGGTCGCAATGATGCCAATGCGGAAACGATGAGTTTCATGACGAGTCCCGAGATGGTGATCGCTTATGCGATTACGGGAGATTTGGCGTTTGATCCGCAGAACGATCCGATTCCGGGCTCTGACGGGAAGAAATTTATCCTAGCGGCACCCACGGCTCCTGAACTCCCCAAAGGCGGCTTTGTAATAGATATTGCTGGCTATGTCGAGCCAGCGGATGGGGATAAAGTCAAGGTCGCAATCAATCCCGCAAGTGACCGACTGGAGATCTTAGAACCGTTTACAGCGTGGGATGGCCAGGATTTTATCGAACATTTGCTGCTGTTAAAAGTAAAAGGCAAATGCACCACAGACCATATTTCACCTGCCGGAAAATGGCTAAAATTCCGGGGTCACCTAAGCAAGATCAGCGACAATATGTTCTTGGGTGCCACCAACGCCTTTAGCAACGAAATCGGAAAAGCCCATAACCAATTGACTACGGAATACGGAAAAACCTTTGCGGAAGTAGCTTGGGATTACAAAAAAAATAAAAAGTGCTGGGTTGCCGTGGGAGATGATAACTATGGCGAAGGGTCTTCGCGCGAACATGCCGCTATGTGCCCTCGCTTCCTAAATGCCAGTACCGTCATCGTCAAAAGCTTCGCCCGCATCCACGAAACGAATTTAAAAAAACAGGGCGTCCTAGCTCTTACATTTGTAGATCCCAAGGATTATGACAAAGTTGAGCAGGAGGATAGAATCTCCGTCCTAGGTCTTAAAGATTTTGCACCAGGCAAGAATCTAACGGTCGAGTTAGTCAAGAAAGACGGCAGCAAGGTGCGGTTTCCGGCTAAGCATTCCTATAATAAAGAACAAATCGAGTGGTTCAAAGCCGGCTCCGCCCTTAACCTGATCAACTGAGCTTCGCATTTCCTTGACAGAAGCACCCCAGTCCCCTATAAACACTTATTGCCGCGGGGTGGAGAAGCTTGGTATCTCGTCGGGCTCATAACCCGAAGGCCGTNNGGTCGCAGGTTCAAATCCTGCCCCCGCTACCAAGACAATTATATAGAAAGCCTCGGATCAAAAGATCCGGGGCTTTTTTTTTGCTCGTCATCCCGAGCGTAGCCGAGGGATCGCACTGTTAGTGCTTGTGTCGAATCGTTCGTCACCCTTAACGTACGTCCCCGTCACCCCGAGCGAAGCCGAGGGGGGGTCGCCTGTTAGTGCTTGTGTAGAATCAAAAACGACGAGATTCTTCGACAACTGACAACCCTCGACACCTAGATGGAATGCTTGATATTTAGGAGCGGGGTTAATTTCGAGTTTTTTCGACACCTGTTCGACACCTAAAAACTAAACGCTTATCAGACACCGAACCCTCAATCATCCAAGAAAATCAAAAAAGCATAAAAAAAATGCAGCTCTTGATCCTCCAGCGAGATCAACCACCGAAATCTGATCAGTAGTTTCTAACCGCAGTTAATTGTTTTTTGACATCTTTTTGAGCAGCGTTGATAAGAAAACAACTTTTTGGAGGTTTCAATGAAGTCAGGCTTTTTCAATTTTATTTTTTGCATGTTTTTTGGCGTGTCATTAGTCGCTAAGGCTGATCTTTTTGATACGCTTGGACTCGAACACTTTGGGGATAAAAATACTGGTGAGATCGCTGTTAATAAAGCAATCGCTTTAGCTGCGCACATTTTTATAAGCCATCAAAACCCAATCGTTTATGTCTTTCTCAAGAGAATTGCGAGAGTTGAATCAGATCTAGGCAGGCATTCAGGTACTTTTCGACAAGGCTATTTTGGAGGAATATGGCAGGTTGATCGAATTGGTTTTGATGAAACAAAAAATCTTCGATCTCACCCAGGCCTGAGCAGACTTCACGATGAAATCAAACAGCGTTTTTCTTGGGGCGGGCTGCCGGGTGTGGACTGGAGCAAGACAAGTTGGGAAGACTGCACAATTCCCGCGTACTCTTGCGTAGCTGCAAGACTCTATTTAGCAACCATATCAGAGGCGATTCCTCAGTCTCTGGAAGGCCAGGCTAATTATTGGAAAAAGTACTACAATACGGCCGCGGGCGCAGGAACAGCTCAACATTTTATCAACGCAAATAGAGGATTTAAGGATGAACTATAAAAAATATTTCTTTCTGGCACTTTTTCTATTTGGTGGGGCACTTTTTGCTGAAGGACCTTCCAAAAAAGTCCATGTTTCATCTGGAAAAGGAGGTATTAAATTCTACCATCTCGAATTTACTCTCACTCCAGAGAATGCTGTGAAACCTTTTGGTGAAAGCAAATACGGACCGCGGAAATTTGAAAGTTCTGATGGGCAATTTGAAATCTTCATCAAGAAAGACAAGTTCCCAGTCTCTTCACCAGCGAAAGAGTTCATTATTCTACGCATGCCCAGCGGAAATCATCCTTCAAAGCTGGCCTTATTTAATTCTTTGAAATCTATGATCGAGTCTAAGAAAGGATCTGTGAAGGTGATTTTGGAGTTAAATCCTTACTACATCCCAGAAAAGAATAAGCTAAATGAGGCAAATGTATTCTTTCGAACCGCAAAAGGTGCCTATATTGATCGGTTAGATTGGCGTTGAGCAGCGCAGCATCCGAATCATTAATTCGACAACTGACACACTTCGACACCTGGCCAACATTTTTGATGTCGAATAGGTGTCGAAAAACGTTCCAAAATGTGGTTTTTTTTATAAAATGCCGTCTCGAACGGGGTTTTTTAATGTTTGGTGCAGGTGTCGAAAGTTGTCAGTTGTCGAGGAGCATTTTTTTAATTCCGAAAAAGGAATTATTCCTCCTAGCTCATAACCCGAAGATCGCAGG
>PLEQ01000068.1 GCA_003136475.1 Deltaproteobacteria bacterium | reverse complement strand
GTGTCCTTTCCATAGTAGAAAAAAACACGAAGAAAAAAATATTTTTCGATTCTATTCTGACGATGCCGAGAATGCCCACGGCGTGAACTTAGCTGGATCAGCTTCAACAAATGATTTCTTCATTTGAATCCACTCCAGATACCGAAAGAGATTTACCCCAGCCTTGTCGCATGTCGCGATAATGCTTTGAAGAACATCACCAACAAAAGCTCCGTTTTCAGTTTTGTATGCAAGCGAGTTCTTGCGATGGCGAATGACGGATTTTATGACTCGCTCACACTCACCGTTGGATATCGGAATACCGGGAATATGATGGAATTCATTAAGTTCCGTCCAACGTTTTAAGCTGTATTTTATTGCACCACCAAGCGCATCGTTTTCTTCGACGATCTCCGATTCAATCTGGTTCTTAAACCATTTCCCTAGTTCATCCATGATGGGACGACTGTTCTTTTGATGATGCTCAAGTCGTGCCTTTGAACACATGTTCTTCGCCTTTGCATCGGCATCGTTCTTGTACACAAGTCTGAGTTGTTTCAGTACGTAAAGACATTGATCGGGATATACTTTGATAAGGTCGAAGAATTGCCTACGTGCATGATCGAGGCAATGCACTTGTATAACTGTAACGTCGCTACCAGGATGATTCGCTCCTAAACCATCACACATGTATATCGGTGGGCTTAGGCTCTTTTCTCGGTCGTCCAATAGAGCTTCCATTTTGCTGCCGGCCTGTTCCGAACTTGTGAGGTAGAGGACAATAGTTTTTTCATCAAGCTCTGAGACTATAGCAGTAGTTTGTGCTTTTTTCTTCGCTTCACCATTGCTCTTATTGATGGGGCCTTTGCCTGCTAACCAGTCCAATATCTTTATATGCGTGTCGTCAGCAAAAATTAGCGAGCCTTGAGCTGCTTGCTCTATCAGGAGAAAGTAGATTGGCAGAGCTGCGTAATAGGCCTGCAAAATCATCCGGTACTGCGTTCCAACGGGAAGTGCCATACCCATCGAACCTTGAATCTTCGCAAGTCGATAGTGAGGAACTCCATACCAAAACCGTAAAATTGCAATGACTGCATTTGCCATAGCGTTTCGATCGCAGCGACCAACCTTTTCTGTATCGCTACTGTCATCGACCGTTTTTGCTGTTTCCGCTATCGGAGACGGAGCTGTGAATGTTGTTTTGCAAATATGACAGATCAAACGTTGTAAAAGATAAATTTTAAGGGTCAATGGTGGGTGCCCTTGCCAGTCGTAATCGACAGCGGGCTCAGCTTCGGCGAGTGAGCCTTTTAAGCACTCCGGACATTGACATCCTGGCTTAAGCGTTGGGTGGCTAACCCTGATCTTTTCTGCTCCCGGATAGTTTTTGCGACCATTGCGTCCATGCTTTAGATTTTCACCATCACTTTTAAAGGGCTTAGGATTTTCGATCTCTGAAGCGTCTGATTCACCAGTATTTTCCGTTTTAAATCCGAAGAGTTGACGTAAGAACTTTATAATTGAGATTCGCCGCTTGCGAACTAGGTTTTGCAAAACAACAAACGCGTTAAGGACGCTGGTGAGAACAGTAATGTCATCAGCAATGAGCTGGTTTTTTGCAAGACGCTCTTTGAGCCCTGCTATATCCCGAATCTCGACTTGAGACATTTTCTTCTCGGACTGGCTCACCAATATCCTTCCACGAAGGGTGATAGGAACCTCGAGGGTCGACACCAGCCAACAGCTTAAGAAGCTGCTCAGCGTCTAAACTAAAACACTCTTGTTCAGTTCTCGGCCACCACTGTAGCTTGCCTCGCGAAAGACGCTTGTGGCCTAAAAAAAATCCATTTCGATCAAATAACAGCATTTTAATGTCTGTCCGGTTTCGATTGCGAAATACAAATATATTTCGGTCACGAGGATCCTGGTCGAAACAGGCTTTCGCAAGCGGCACCAACTTATTCAAACCACAACGAAAATCAATAGGTTCTATCCCAACATAGATACGGCAGTTTTCGCTAAAATTGATCATGCGACCTCCCGGGCAAGTGCGAGTAAGAGTTTCAAGTCCTTTTCTGCAACCGAACTATGGATACGAATTGTCATGTTTGGCTGGATAAAAATCTCAGCAATGAATTGCGGCTGAGTCGATTCGTGTTTAGGAGGCGAAAATGGTCGGACATCCGGCTTCTGTGGCTTGTTTTCAAGTTGACTGGATCGCTGGCGTTTTGCCAACTGGCGTCTCAGCTCAGTTCCTGTGATTTTAAGCTCGTTTGCAACCACATGGATCGGATGATTCTTTGTCAAATCGCAGGCTAAATTCCATAGATTCTCGGGCATCTTTTCGCCCGCGTATCGTTTGGACTGCCTCCACTCTGAAATCAGCAGACCGACTTTGTATAGATCATTCATTTTTATCCTCTCGTGTTTTCTGACGAGAAGATCCTGCTTCAGGAAAACTCAAATTGCACGAACGGCTCTGGAAAGGACACTGTTTACCGCATCTGTTTGGGAACTGGACTGTGTCCTCTCAAACTCTGTTCCCACAGCGCTCAACTGTCTGGGAACAAGCGTATTGGCGTTAGATTCCTGAGAATACTGGTGATTCTGGTAAGTGTTCCATTTGTTCCCAACGTTCCCCGCAAATTCTTCAGTATCGGCTGATGAAGAGAATGACGAACTGTCGACTAACTCAAGCCCTTCCAAAATTTTTGATGTGAAATGATAGCAACGCGTTGTACCATTGGCGCCAGGCAATCGCTTATTTACCTGTGATCGACCCCTCTCACCTGGAACAAGATACCCACGCTCAATCAAAATTTTCGAAGCATAGTCAGACTTGAGCCCCTTGCATATTTCAGTGCCGAATACTCCTGGTAGGACAAAAAACTCTGTACCGTTCGACCCTACGGCCTTAAAGCCAGCTCGATTGAATGTAACGCGGTTATCGTCTTCACGCTTCTCCATCCATGAAAAACGGCTCTCAGCATGTTGTTCAAAAAATAGGCGTATCTGTTTTAGGATCGTAGTAATTTCCTGAGCCTCGGTCCCACCTCGTTGGTTAAGCCAAGACTCAAAACATACTTTAACCCCGTTAGAGGCTTCACCTGAAGGCCAAGGGAGGAGTCCCAACTGAATTGCCAGCTCACCTGAAGCGGCAAGCATCGCAAACCGACGTGCAACTCTTTTTACCTGACCGTTTGCGTTGTCGAGTTTTAACAAATCGTAGAATGTTTGCATGTCTTCACGAATTTTTTGGACGAATGTGCTAAGAGAGCCCTCATCTTTCGTTAGACATTTCAGAAATTCTCTTATCGGGGTCCCGTAATATGCTTCTGTCATATTCCTAAGATAACAAGCAAAGGCATCACCACTATCGAAGTGATGGAGGTTTTCAAAGATTCCTTTTCCAACCCCTGGATCAGCGGGGATGTCTATGATCCGTACCTCTTGACCTGCTGTTGTCGTTTTTGCGCACTCGGCAATACGCTCGCCCAGAGATTTCTCACCGCTTGAGAGAAAGACTAAACGCCACTCTGCTGCCCTCCGAGTATTACCCCGACGGTCAGCCCGGCTTTTGCCGGAACCGTTTGCGAGCATATAGGCTACGTCCCCAAGTTCATGTGCCGGTGCCTGGTTAATTTCGTCAAGGCAGAGCAGAGTATCACAGTGACTGGCAGCGACGCCCTCAAGGCCATTGCAAGTTGCTCGCCAGGTTCGCATGTACCCGTTAAGGCGCCCACCTCCCCACATGCTTCCAGCTATTCTCAGAACGGTTGTTTTGCCGATACTTGAATCTCCATCAGCGTGAAATCCCCCACCCTCCAATTCGACAGGACCAATTAATATTGCAACAAGCGCTGTACAGACACCCAAGACGAGTCGTGAGTTGCCGACAGCAAATCTTCCGATCGTTTCCTGCCATTCAGAAAGTGTGCCTCGAATACCAAAGATGTCATCTGGTGCGGTCTCGCTTTGAAAAACGACGTCACTCTGCCCAAATTTCTCTTTTGGAAGGACAAAGACTGTATTGTTGTTGTGCCATCCGACGCGTGAAACCGAGAGAAGACGCGCTTCAGGTACGGTGGTACATAAATATTTATGCAGTAGAGTATTGATCGAAGCGATGGGCTGCATAAGAAGACCCATGTCTAAAAGCATCTCTCGGTAGGCAGACCCATCACTCGACAGCATTCTCATAGGCAGTGCCCATTCATGGACCTGCCCATCCATATCTTTGAAACGCAAAAATCGCCCCCAGTCCTCGCTGATGGAGCTTCGTGTCAGAGCAATCACTTCAAGTCTGGAACAA
>PLEQ01000118.1 GCA_003136475.1 Deltaproteobacteria bacterium | reverse complement strand
ACCATAAGCAGGACATTCCCACTTCTTGGAAGGGCCAGCCGAAAAGCGGTTTTTTTACCATCAGGCAAAAAATCGCAGTATCCAGAAAAAAAGTTTTGCATTTACCAAACCAATTCACGGGCACACTCGTCCCTTGCTCCCTAGCGACGAGCCGCATCCCCGATAAGGCCACATCACGACATAAGAGCAAGCCGGCGAGCCAGGCCCATATCGTGTGATTGGCTACGAGCAAGAGCAAGCCTGCGGTGGTGAGCAGCTTGTCTGCTATGGGATCAATTAGCATCCCAAGCTTGCTCTCCATTTTGAATTGGCGAGCGATAAAGCCGTCAAAAAAATCCGTCCAAGCGGCCACCGCGAAGAGAAAGGCGCAGAAAATATTCAGTGAGTCAAAGTCGAGAGGATACAAAAAGAGAAGTACCGGGATGACACACACGCGAAAGAGGGTCAATTTATTGGGCAAGCCCTTAAAGATGTCGGACGATTTTTCTTGAGCCATACTGCTATCCTACATAATAGAAGGGAAGCTTTGCTAGAGACACTCGCTAAGCGGAATAATTTTACGGGATAGCCCAAATATATGCAAAAAGCGATGGAAATTCAAACGGGGAATCTGATTATTGGGTCTGGGGTTGCCGGACTTTTTCTCGCATTGAAGCTCGCTGATGCTNNAACGTTCTGCTGATCAGCAAAGCGGAACTGAATGAGAGCAGTTCTTTTCACGCGCAAGGGGGCATTGCCTCGGTTTCTACCGATGAAGATAGCTTCGAGGAACACATCGCGGACACCCTTTTAGCGGGCGCCGGCCTCTGCCACGAGGCCATTGTGCGACTCATCGTCGAGTCCGGCCCAAAGGCGATTGAGGATCTTGTGCAACTGGGTGTCCCCTTCACAAAAATCCCCAACGTGAACGAGGACGTCTTCCATCTCACCCAGGAAGGTGGCCACAGCAAACGCCGCGTCATCCACTCCAAAGACGTCACCGGACGCGCGATCATGGAGGCACTCAGCAAAAAAGTACGCCAGTCGTCGCACATTACCCTTCTCGCCCAGCACACAGCGATCGACCTCTTGACGACGGATAAATATCAACCCAATTTTTCCGCTAATTCCTGTCTCGGAGCCTATGTCCTCGACATTAAAACTGGCACCATCATCACGATCAAGAGTTCCAAAACTTTTCTCTGCACCGGTGGTCATGGCCGACTTTACCTCTACACAACGAACCCCCGTGTCGCGACAGGCGACGGACTCGCCATCGGTTGGCGTGCCGGCTGCAAAGTTGCGAACTTAGAATTCATGCNNGTTTCATCCCACGTGTTTCTTTCATCCAAGTGCGCGAGGTTTTCTCATTTCCGAAGCCTTACGCGGCGAAGGTGCCGTGATTCGCAATTCTCTCGGCATCGAATTCGTCAAAGACTATCACCCTGCCGGTTCCCTGGCGCCACGCGACATCGTAGCGCGCGCTATCGATCTCGAACTCAAAAAAACCGGTGAAGAAAACGTGTTCTTGGATGCAAGCCATCTCGGAGAACGCGTCAAAGAACTCTTTCCGACCATCTATGCGACATGCGAGCGCTTCGGAATCAACATCGCGCAGGACCAAATTCCCGTTGTGCCGGCCGCTCACTATTCCTGTGGCGGGCTGATTACTGACGCCTGGGGGCAAACCAACATCCAACACCTCTACGCTGTCGGGGAAGTCGCTTGCACGGGCCTCCATGGTGCGAATCGCCTCGCTTCCAACAGTCTCCTGGAAGCTTGTGTCATGGCTTCCCGCGTCGCCGATAAAGTGCGCAAGACCAAGCCAACAAGCGTCGCCTTCAATTTGCCAGCCTGGAACAAGGGGCGTGCCCTCCCCACCGACGAGCGCGTGATTCTCACCCATTTTTGGGATGAGATCCGCCGTCTCATGTGGCACTACGTCGGCATCGTCCGCAGTGAGAAACGTTTGAAAAGAGCCCTGAGCCGGGTCACCGCGATCCTGCAGGAACTGGATGAATACTATTGGGACTATGAAGTGGATGCTAACTTTTTGGAAGTTCGCAACCTCGCCCAAGTGGCTTGGTTGACCATACGCTGCGCCCTCAGCCGCAAAGAGTCGCGTGGCATCCATTTTACACTCGACTATCCCAAGCGCTCTGATCCAGCCCGCGATACCATCATCTGGTGACACGCGACTTAAAGTCTATCCAAAAACCCTATCTCATTCGGAACGCATAGGCCACTCGCAACTCGTCATCTAAGTCGTGAGTTCCGCCCCAGTCTGTAAGGCTAGAATTGGCGGATTGAGCTCTACGGGAGGGGATAGTGGCGTGGGTTGCAAGCGTTCGACGTTTTCCTTGCTGACAAGACGTGTGGAAGCAAAAATGAGCATGTACAAATCGGCAGAATTTTGCAAACCGTCGTCTTCCAGCAGGATGCGATTACCCTGAGTTGTGGCATACCGAAAACCGACTGAGAAGGTTTTGCCGTCTTTATGCACTTTCAAAGGAAATTTATGCGTCACAATCGCAAAACCCTGCTTTTGCAATTCTGCAAAAATCAAGGCGCGTTCGAACGGTGTACACTTCATAGCCGCGCGTACCCGCTTCCTCTCACAGTCTGGACAGCGTTTGCCTGCCCAACGGGTCTGTTTGTCATCAACATAGACTTTAGACCCGTCCTTAAGCCTTTTCCCATCCCAAAGCCATAGTTTATACTGGTAGCAGTAGCAGCATAGCCGTTGATGATCGGACATGACCCCATCCTTTTGAGTTCTTTACTTGGTCTTTTTTCTATTTTAACTAGTATCTCGCATTTCTGCCATCTGATAGCAAAAAGGGGGATGCGGTGAGTTTTGATATTTGGAAACTCGTCGATAGCCGCACGCTGGAGGATTTTTCCGAAAGCAGCGANNGTTTGTGATATTGATAAAACTTATCTTGAAACGAAATTTGAATCCTTCGTCAAGCTCGCAAAGATTCCCTTCGAACAGTACCGTCACAAGGTCACGGTGTCCGGAGCGAAGGAACTGATTCAGGCTTATCGTCAAAAAGAATTCTTCAACGCGATCGGTCCGCAAAAACGCCCGGTGCACTTTGTGTCGTCCTCGCCGTCTCAACTGCGGAAAGTTTTGGCGGATAAATTGCTGTGGGACGGTCTCTCGTGGTCATCGGACACCTTCAAGANNATTGGACAACTGCGCAATCAAGTGGCCTATAAAACTGCAGCCATTTTGAACCTCCTTGTTCGCACACGTCCCGGCACCAAGTTTCACATGATTGGAGATAACGCCGAATCCGACGCTGCCATCTATCTTGGCGTCAAGCTCTTTGCCGAGGGCCGCATCTCCCGCCTCAACTATTTGGAATTTCTCGATCTCATGAAAGTCCCTCGCCTCGAAGCTCTGCAGCTCCTGCGCCGGATTAAAATTCCAAGCGTCAAGATCGATGCCATCCTGATTCGACGTCTGCCAGGCTACACTTTGAAAGTTCAAGAACCCTTAACCGACCCGATTCTTCAATTTGACAATTATTTCGAAGCTTTTTTGCTTTTTCTCAAACGGGGGCTTGTCGACATCGAGCTCCTGCCCCAACTGGNNCAACTGGCTAGCTCCTTTCATAAGTACCACGGCATCAGCACGGCTGAACTTCATCGCTACTTAGAGCTTTTGATGGAAACTGCGGAGTTTTCCGCAGTCAAAGACAAAATTGCGCTTCTAAAGGATACCCTCGTCGCCAATGATAGTTTCAGTCGCCAAAACGATGCCATCCAACTGCTCAGGAACCCTTCGCTCGATGCGTTTAATAGCTTGAGTGAAAGTG
>PLEQ01000150.1 GCA_003136475.1 Deltaproteobacteria bacterium | reverse complement strand
CCTTTATATAGCGCTGATGAGCAGTGTCGCCCAGGCCTATGATACGAAAGCCTTCGAAGAACTCAATCTGCCGACGCTCGCCAATCCGGATGCAGCGAAGGACGTCAACCCTGCCCACGTTGTGCACTGGACGGCAAAAAGCAGTCTTCATCCCGATGGCTCGGTTGTCGTCTACTTGAAGTTAAGAACCGAAAATGATTTTAAAATTTACGCTGAACACCTGCAGTTCACGANNCGCCAGTGTATTCTGGGGGTGACTTCATACTGCAGTTTCAAAGTAGCGGAGTTTTTGATAAGCCGACGTTTCCACTGACTATTCGTTATATCGCCTGCACCGTGCGTATTTGCCTCTTTCCCTATACCGAAGAACTCGCTGTGCCGAATTACAAAAGTGCCGAAGCTCTGCCCCTAGCCTTAGAGAGCTCTGCGGCGTCGGCTAAGATCAGCAGCTTAGACGCCCCGTCTAAGCTCGCAGCCAAAGAACTGACTGGTGATGAAACTTTCGAGGAAAAGCTTGCCGAACGCTTGCTACTGGGTGATCTCGGACTCATGATGCTTCTCTTAGCCCTCTTCCTAGGTGGGCTCCTCACGAATCTCACGCCCTGTGTCTACCCTATGATTCCCATTACCATCCGCCTACTTGCCAAGCAGACTAAGCACCCGATCCTGAGCGCGAGTGCTTACGCAAGCGGCATTATCGTCGTCTATAGTGTTCTGGGTCTTTCGGTCGCTTACACCGGCACCCTTTTTGGCCAGTATATGGCGAATCCAGCGGTCAATGTGATTTTGGCCGTGATCATGTTCCTGCTCGGCTTTTCCATGGTGGGCTTTGGCCAATGGACTTTTCTCGCCCGCCTTGGTACCAAACTCGGGATGAGCAAGCCTGGTCTCGGCCAAGCTTTTCTTATGGGCGGTGGTGCTGGCTTGGTTGCCTCGCCATGCACGGGCCCCATCCTAGCAACCATTCTCACCTACATCATTGCCAATAAAGACCTCGGACGCTCGACCCTTTATATCTTCACGTACAGTCTCGGATTTGCTCTGCCCTACTTCGTCCTTGGCGGACTCTCAGGCAAACTTACCAAGCTTAAAATTTCTCCAAAAATTCAAGTTCTCGTCAAAGTGAGCTTTGCGGCAATCATGTTTGCCCTCAGCTTGTATTACTTACGCATTCCCTTCTACAAAGCGTTTAGCAATTGGCATCCTTATTGGCAGACGAGCTGCATTCTCTCTCTCTTGCTCGGTCTTCTTGTCTGGCGATTGATGTGGCTCGCGCAGAAGACGCTGCACGTCAAAAGCTTTCTGCTAGTGCCTGGCATTCTCTTAGGCGTGGGTATTTTTTCCGGCACCCAGTGGCTCTTTGAAGCCAAGGTGGCTAAACCGCAAGCAGCGCAAATTCTTTGGTATGACAACGAATTCGAAGCAGTGGAACTTTCCAAGCAGCAAGGTTTTCCCCTGCTCATCGACTTTTGGGCAGAATGGTGTGCAGCGTGTAAGAAAATGGATACTACCACTTTTATTGACGACTATTTTATAAGTGAGACGCGGAAGCAAAATTTGATATTTTTAAAATTGGATGTGACACAGGATACCCCCAGCAATATTCAGCTGCTGGAAAAATATAAGGTGCAAGGTCTGCCAACTATCGTAATATTAAAACAGGGAACCACGGAGCCAGCTAAGGTGAGTGGTTACGCGAGTGCAGCTCGACTTCTTAATTATTTTAACGTATGAGAAGGAGAACCCTTGCTACACTACCTTGTTTATGTAGCCTCCCCCCATCAGATTGAGCACGTTAAAAAAAGTTTAGATCGCCTGCATGTTCCGAAACCGGGTGCCAATGATCAGGTTTTACGCATAGTGCATTCCTATTTGGGCGATCTCGAACTGCTGGTTACGCTCCTTTCGGATATCAGTCAGGTCAGTCAGCATCTCAAACACAATCCAGTCGACGTATTGATCTACGACGAGCGTCAAGGTGGACTCGATGCTTATATTGCCATTCGCAAAATCGATGAAGACCTCGCGGGGCTCGCTCAGCAGTGGGGACCCGATTTCCGCTTCCCCAAAGGGCGCTTGATCGTTCTGCTCGAAGAATCGGATGAGGTTGCAGCGNNAAAGATATCCTCGTTGCGCCGACGAACCTTGCAAAAACCTTGCGTTGGATCGCCCATGTGCTGAATACAGCACAAGAACAGAGCGAGCACAAGGTTGGGGTGGCTTGTAACGGTGGCGGCATGGAAGGTTTTCTCTTTCAAGCCGGCTGCATCTACGCGCTCAGTCGCGTTCTGAAACGGCGATCGATGCACGACTGCCAAGTTTTTTCCGGTGTCAGCAGTGGGTCCATCCATNNGGTATACCGATCGATGAAGTGATCCGTTCCATCAAGGGCACCTCGACCCGCATTCCGCATTTGAAAAGTTCGATGATCTATGATTTTTCCCCAACTGAAATCTTCAAGCGCTTCGGCAAGCAAGTCCAAGACTGGGGTTCGCTTTCGCCATCCAAGTGGATGTCTAAAGCCATGCAGTTCATTCCGACTGGCGTCCTGAAAGGGGAAGGCCTTCAAAATTACGTCACCACAGCGCTCCATAATTACGGAGGTAGCAACGATTTTAGTGCCCTCAACGCAGAGTTGTATATCGGCACAACGCATCAGGATACCTTTGAACATGTGATCATGGGCGCCAGTCCCTTTCATCATGTCGCGATCAGCGATGCGATACGTGCTTCCTGTGCGGTCCCTCCCTTCTTCACACCCCATAAAATTGAAAGCGAATATTACATCGATGGACAGATCTCGAGTCCCTGTGACCTCGATCTCCTCATCAGACGAGGTTGTAGCCTCATTTTTATCGTCGACCCCATCGTCCCTTATTCCACTCCGGAAACCGGTCTAACAGAAAACGCCGGTGGCCTCTACAACCTGATCCAGACCATCAAAACCTTGATCAATGCGCGTTTTCGCTCTGAGCTCGCCCATTCCATCGAGCGCTACCCCGATGTGGACTTCTTAGTCTTTCAGCCCTATGGCGAATGCTCTTCCGTGATGCGAGGCTCACCACTGAAATATAAATTCAACACGCAAATCACCGATCTTGCCTACCAGGGCACCCTGCGGCGCTTGCACGCACGCTACGAAGTCTACCGTGCGAAACTTTTGAAATACGGTTTTGAGCTTGTATCTCCCGAAGAAATCCTGAAGATGGAGGAAGAAGGAATTGTGGTGAATTGATGATGGGGAACAGGCTCTTATAATTTTTGCAGAGCTTGTTTTCAGGCGACCCACATACGCTGCGTTCGAACAATTTGAGGGAGTGCAGAGAGCGGTCGATGAACAGAAAGGAAAGACATGGACGAGATTACTTTGTATCACTATTGGCGCTCATCGTGTTCGTGGCGTGTGCGATGGGCTCTCATTTATAAGAAAATTCCACACAAATTGATTCACCTCGACCTCTTGAAAGGTGAGCAGCGCAGTGAGGCTTACCTTTCTAAAAACCCAGCTGGCTTGATCCCAACTTTGGCCGTGGATGGCCGGTATTATGCTGAGTCTTTAGCGATCCTCGAGTGGTTAGAAGAGCGCTACCCCCGCATGCCCCTTCTGCCGACCGATCCGATTTCCCGCATGCTGGTGCGGCAGCTGAGTCTCAGCATCATTGCCGGCACCCAGCCCTTACAGAATCTACTGGTTCTCAATTATCTTTCTTCCAACGAGGAAACCCGCAAAGAGACTGCGCGTCACTTCATCAGTCGCGGACTCCGAACTTACGAACAACTGATTGAAAAATGTTCGGCCACCTATAGCTTTGGCGGCGAATTGAGCTTTGCAGATCTAGCGCTTGTTCCCCAATGCTACAACGCTTTGCGATATGGTGTGGACCTTGCAGAATTTCCACTCATCAAGGGTATCTACAAACGCTGTCTGACCATGGACTCTTGTCTCAAGACAGCACCCGAAGTCTACCAGCCTTCTTAGTCTTAAAGACGTCAGAAACGAGGTGGTTCATTTTGAGAAATGAACTACTTTCTTCGGCTCTTTCTTTCATAAGTCGGCTTCTTAGTTTCTTCTTCTGTCTTGTTTCCAGTTTGAACAGCGGCTAGCACTTTCAGTGCGTCACTTTTGATTTTATTAAAGGCATACCCTAAGGACGATTGTTTCACTTTCTTTAGCTGGGTATTGCTTGCGTTTTTAATTAGCTCAGCGAGAAAGCGACGGAGACGTGAATGGGTCTGATCATTTGCTGTTAAATCTGCTCGATAAGCTTCTACTATTTGATTGAGCAAAAGGAAGCGCTCAAGATTCGAGGGCAGTTGATTCGTCGCTAAGATTTCATTTTTTAAAAAAATCATATTTCCTAAGTAATTTAAGCATGCCTGTCCTCCCTGATAGTGCGTATTGGTCATGGGATTAAAGATGACAGTCTCCTGAGAAATTGATGAAAGATTTATGGTGCCATCGGGATTTAACGCAATAGGCCCGGCAATAAGCAGATTAAGACTTGCTTCGCCCTGCATAATTCGGATTTGATAAAGTGATACTTGCCCAGTCCTAAAAGGCAGAAGAGACATCATTTGACCATAAAGAAGATGACTAAGAGCTTCGCTATTGAAAGTGAAGTCTTCATGGTTGGCTATTTCGTCTCTCATATTATAGGCTATCTCAGTTAGAAATATACCTTGCGTATAATGGTGGATGGCTCCTGCCTCGGCTGGTGTAAAAGCATCCAGATTTCTTAGAAAAAAAGCGCGCGCGGCAGCTGTAAAGTTGTTCCGCCTTTCTCCGGTTGTAGCATGTATCATTCTTCTATAGGAATTTCTCTTGCTCTGTTCAGACATAATATTGTGTTGCCTACCGCGGCCTATAGCGTGGGCATAGATCGCTTGCATTGCGGCGATGGCAAGGTCTCTATCCTGTGCACTCAACGCGTTGGTCGGAGCCTCTACTTGAGCTTGAGAGTCACTACTGTTGTCTGAGCTTGTGGTTGTGGTTGTAGTGGTCATGTCGTCATTTTCAGAATCTTCATAATCTTCATAATCTCTATCTCTATTTGCTGCTTTGGTTAATAGAGCTCTCAGTGCTTCGCCAGAGAGAGTGGAATGAATGTTGGGGGAGCGTCGGAAATTTAGTG
>PLEQ01000493.1 GCA_003136475.1 Deltaproteobacteria bacterium | reverse complement strand
CTTTTGTTCCCTGTATGAGCGATATGACTGGGGTTCCTTCCGGGGTTCCTCTAAAAGGGTGGCAATTGGTGAAACCCCATGAAATTTTATGAAACAATAATATTACAAAAACAAGATTATTTAAAGGGATTTTATAATAGTTTGTGGAATTGGGTGAAATGCGGTAAAGTACGTTGAAACAAGGATAAGGTCCGATTCNNTGGTAGAGCAACTGATTTGTAATCAGTAGGTCGGGGGTTCGAATCCCTCCTCCAGCACCATTTAAGAATTCTTTATAGTCCCGCAACGTCCATAACCTATTGTAAATAATAGATTTTTTATTTATTCTATCTCCAACAGAGTTTCATTTAGTATCCCTAAATCCCTTTCTTAATAGGGGTACAACTGGGGGTATGTTGATACTCCTATTGGAGATACCCCCAATGGCATTAACCGACACCAAAATACGTACTTTGAAGCCCAAAGAAAAGCCTTATAAACAGGCAGATGAAAGAGGGTTATTCTTACTGATAAATCCTACGGGTTCCAAATACTGGCGATTCAAATACCGTTTCAATGGAAAGGAAAAGCTACTCTCGCTTGGCATTTATCCTGATCTTTCTTTAGCTGATGCACGAGATAAACGGGATGAAGCACGCAAGCTGCTAGCCAAAGAGATAGACCCAGGATTAGCTAAGCAAACGGCAAAGCGCACAAACAGAATAGCGACTGAAAACAGCTTTGAGGCCATTGGGCGAGAAT
Organism: Deltaproteobacteria bacterium; assembly: GCA_003136475.1. Taxonomy (GTDB): domain Bacteria; phylum Bdellovibrionota_B; class Oligoflexia; order Oligoflexales; family Bog-1112; genus BOG-1112. The sequence goes on along the minus strand of PLEQ01000493.1, from coordinate 2,886 downwards.
GGCATTTAAAAGTTTCACCGCAATGGGATCCTAATCATGCCAAAACGATTCTGAGACGGTTAGAGAAAGATGTATTCCCTTGGTTAGGCAAAAGACCCATTGCAGAAATTACCTCCCCAGAACTTTTAAGCATGTTACGAAGAATTGAAAGCAGAGGAGCTGCCGAAGCCACTCGAAAAATCTACCAAAGCTGCGGTCAAATATTTCGCTATGCGATAGCAACAGGCAGAGCAGAGCGCAATCCCGCTCCTGACTTAAAAGGTGCGTTACAGCCTGTCCGCAAACGCCACTTCGCCTCTATCACCGATCCTCAAGAAATCGGAAAACTATTAAACACCATAAATGACTATCAAGGTTCTTTCATCACTCGCTGCGCTTTATGTCTAGCTCCACTAGTCTTTGTAAGACCAGGAGAATTAAGAAAAGCAGAGTGGTCAGAAATCAACTTAGAAAAAGCAGAATGGCAAATCCCAGCCGCCAAAATGAAAATGCGCACCAAACATATCGTCACATTATCAACTCAAGCGATCGCTATCATAAAAGAGCTTCAACCATTAACAGGCGAAGGAAAATACCTCTTTCCAAGCGTTCGCTCTCACATGCGCCCCATGTCCGAAAACACGGTAACAGCAAGCCTACGAAGACTTGGCTACACCAAAGAAGAAATGACAGGCCACGGTTTTAGAAGTATGGCCTCAACTTTACTCAACGAGCAAGGTTGGAACCGTGATGCCATCGAGCGCCAGCTTACACATGCAGAGCGTAATTCTGTACGAGCAGCCTATAACTATGCAGAGCATTTGCCGGAAAGAAGAAAAATGATGCAAGCGTGGGCTGATTATTTGGATGAACTAAAAAAGTAAATCTACAAAATTAAAGCATCAGACTTGCAAAGTAATACATTAAAATCAAAGCTGGAAGCCTAAAGAAACTAACGAAAACTGAAGAGTGAGAAATCTCACAAACAAAAGTGGTCACACCTGACGCAAGAAACTTGCTTTGGTGGATTTTAATTGGAAGTGCGACAGTCTAAAAAGTTCTGTATATTCATAGTCTTGGCAGAAAGTGAATAAAACAGAATAGGAGACTGTCGCATGAAGCATTATACACACTTAAGCATGAAGGAGCGATGCTTACTCACCACTTTTTTATCAATGAAGGTAAGTATTGGGAAGATAGCGGTGAGGCTGGGGCGTCACCGTTCGACGCTATACCGAGAATTAGGTCGTAATACCTCTTCTGGTTATTACGTGCCTGGGCTAGCAGACGCTCATGCAAAGAAGCGGCGTCCTCAAATGGCTAATAAACTAGAAGCACAGGAAGCGCTCAATATATTTGTATTAGAAGGGTTAAAAAAAGGTTGGAGCCCTGAACAAATTTCGGGTCGTATGAAAATGGAAGGGAAAGTATTTTATGCCTGCCCTGAAAGTATTTACCGTTATATATATCGCAATAAAACACTGGGTCTATATCAATATCTTACCAAGAAAAAATCTAAGCGCAAATCTCGATGCGATAGAAATACAAGAGAAAAAAGGCTGGAAATTGCGCAACGAAATATTTGTCATCGCTCAGACGAGGTGAATAAAAGAAATCAAATAGGCCATTGGGAGGGAGATACTATTCGCTTTCAACACAGCCAAAAAACATGTGTCACGACATTGGTTGAGCGTAAAAGCAGATATGTATGTTTACGTAAAAATGAAGATAAAACAAGTAAAACAGTGATGAATCACATTTATCACGTCATAAATTCAGTNNTCCCTCACCTTGGATCAAGGGACAGAGTTTATGTATTTTAGAAAAATAGAACGTCAAACAAAATGTAAAATTTTCTTTTGTGACCCACATTCACCTTGGCAAAGAGGAAGTAATGAAAATATGAATGGTCGATTAAGACGCTACTTGCCAAAAAATTTTAATATTGACATAATTGAACAGGATTATCTCAATAAAATAGCCCGCTTGGCTAACAATACACCCAGAAAATGTTTGGAATATTTCACTCCCAATGAAGTGATTTTACAGCACTGGAATAGGTTTTGTCGCACTACACTGTAGAACCCGCCTTTTTAGTATTCTGTAACTATTTGATTTTAAATTATTTTATTAAAATTTAATTTCCAAAAAAGTGATGTAAAAACGACATCATTTGCGTATCATTTTGATGCACATGTGATGTAAATATAGTACAACTTTATGTATTTATTTGATTTAATAGAAGTTTTTTAATAAAAAAATAGCGTTCAGAATTTCTCTGGATTCGTTAATGTGATCTTCAAATAGTTGAGTGTTTTGAAAGGACACTTCAATCTTAACTATCTTCACCTATAGGTGCAAGCCGTTTTATACTTTGAGCGGTCAGTGATTTTAATTGCCTGATAGCAATTTGATTCAACCTATTCAAGCGTTCAGGCTGAGACAAACCCATACAGATAAATTCAGCATTCATGCCCTCGATATTGGCTAATACAAGTAACTGCTCAACGCTTGCAAATTCACGCATATTACCTTCTAGCTCAGGATTAGCATCTCGCCATTGTTTAGCAGTTTGCCCAAATAAAGCCACGTTCAAAACATCTGCCTCATTTGCATAGGTAATATTAATTTGTTCGCGGCTTAGGATAGCTGGAATAATATNNCCCTTCTTTAAGACGTTGAAACTCTTTAATGAGATAAAGTTTGAATTCAGGACTTAACCAAGAAGCAAATTCAAAAGCTAAATCTTTATGGGCATAAGTGCCACCTCCGTGCCTACCAGCGCGAGATTGCATACCAATAGCCCCTGTGGCACCAATCCATTTTTTTGGGGTTAAATGAAAACTATTGAGACCAGCCTCTTTTTTAAAGGTCTCGAATTCGAGACCTTTAAAATTAGGATTATGC
>PLEQ01000117.1 GCA_003136475.1 Deltaproteobacteria bacterium | reverse complement strand
AGTGATGTATGTTTGAGCGGTTGATCGCACTGATCTTACTGAGATCTTCAGGAGCGACCAGGCGGGGGGTGAGCGCTTCCAAAGCCGGACGGTGAAGCCCCGACAAGGCAGAGCTCAGAGCTGCAACGACAAAGATCAGTAGCATGCTAGGACGTGTTGCGAGAGCATTGAAAGCCAAGATGAGAGTGAGCAGTCCCAGTAAAATTTCAGAGACAAGCAGCAGGCGTCTTTTTTCCTTGGTGTCGGCAAAAACGCCTCCGATGAGACCGGTTGCGACAAGGAAGACAAATTCGACCCCACTCACCAGGCCGGTATAGAAAGCGGAATGGGTGAGGGCATAGACTTGGAAAGGAATCGTAATTCCCGTCATCTGTGTACCGAAACCCGAAATCAATTGGCCGAAAAAAAGATTGCGAAAGTTGCGATTTCTTCGAATAGGACTTAAGTCAATGAACATGGTGAACCTCTTGCAATCTAAAATTCAAGCAGCCACCCATCACGCGCAGATACACGCCGACAAGCCGTCTTGAACAGGATGTGATAATTTTTTAGGAAACGTATTTAAAATAAGATATTAGAGCAGACTTGCATAGAGGTCCCTTTGGGAAAAGTTCTTAGCTCAGTTCTAGCATCGGCCGGCGGCTTCAGCAAGATTAATTTGTGAAGTTCCGGTCTTTTGCCGAGCCGTGCCTCGTGTTCGCATCCTGCAGCTTATGGAAAAGATTGATATCACGGATCTAAAATGGCACCGTTGGATTTTATTCCTTTTGTGAGGAGGACTGCTTATGGTGACTCAGAATAAAGTGCTGTTCCTTGGTTTCGTTCTCAGCTTTTTCCTAACGCAGGAGGCTTTAAGTTGTGCATCGTGCGGGAGTGGGAGCGATGAGCCGTTGATTCTCTATCCTAATGAAGCTTACAAGCTGTATTTTGGCGTCAGCCGCTCGTCCGGATTTGCCAATACGGACCAGAATGGTTTTATCTCGAATGGTGTTGCTTTGCGTAGAAAGACGCAATTCTACCTGTCTTCAGGTATGAGTGTGAATGAGCGGAGTTTTGTGACCCTCGGTCTGCCATTTTTTGCAAATTCCGGTTTGCAGGATACCCGCTACGGTCTTGGTGATCCCGTGCTGAGTGCGCGCTACACGCTGGTCCCGTTAAATTTTGCGAATGAGTTTATCCCACAAATTCAAGTTTTGGCGTCTTTGAAACCGGCTTTGAGTCGTAGTATTCATGAATCTGTTCACGAAGAGGAACTCGATGTTTTCGGCAGTGGCTTTCACCAAGTACGGGCAGGTTTGGATCTGTGGTTCGGTCTCACGGCTTTGCAATTTGGCATGGCGCAGATGGTCGGCTATTCCTTGCCTAAGACCGCGAATGACCACCATCTGCAACCCGGACTGGAGTTTCGTAGCATTTTGTCCATGGGTCATACTTTCGAAGGGATCGGAAAGTTGGTTTTTGGGGGCANNTGATCAAGGTAAACGTGTCGCAAACTCAGCGCAAGTTAACAATTCTCTGTTTTTGAGCACCGACTATTTTGTCGACCAGGTTTCGACGGTTCGCCTTACGGTGGCACGCCAAGCTGCGCTCTTGCGCAATCGCAATACCACACGTGTCGATTCCGTGGCAGTCGCCTATCTGAGGTCCTTTTGAAGGCTGTTTTGCTGAGTTTAGGATTCTTCCTTTTTACGTGGGAGAGCACGTTCGCGCAGTGCCTAGCTTTGCGCTTTGAAGAGTTGGAAGCGCTTTTGCAGCATGAGCCGGCAACGCAAATTATTTTTTTTGCGAGTTGGTGTGGATCTTGTAAAAAACACTTTGAAGACAAGACCCCTAAAAAACGCATCTTCATTGCGACATTTGATAAGAAAACTGCTGCGGAATCGGTCATGACGAAGTTTCAAATCCAAGATTCCTGTTACCTCGATGACGGCATTGCTAAGCGTTTAAGCATTCAATCGTTGCCTCAGGTCAGGCTATGGGAGAACGGTCAGATCCGCGAAAGATCTTCACTCTAGCCATAAGTCGGTCCGTAGGTGTCAGGTAGTTTCGCACGTTTTAGCGGACGGGTGAGGCAGCTGGGTCCACCTTCGGCTTTTATCGAGATCTCTTCGCCACGGTAGGTGTGAACTTCGACACCTTTAGCTTCGAGGCGTTTTTTTAAGGATGGGTTGCGGTCGAGCATGAGCACAACGCGGGGTTTAAGGCTTAGAACATTGGGCCCCATATTTTGGAATTCTTCCTCGGTGACGGGAATAAGTTCATAGCCCCGTTTTTCAAGAAGTTCCACTAAGGCGGCTGGGAGCAGTGGCAAATAGACGACTGCCAAATTGACATCGATCAGGCTGATGAGGGATTGCAGGTGCAAGCACGCCTGCTTGCCCTGATCGTGAGGCAGATCAAAGCAGAAGGTTGCAATCCCTCGCATTTGGAGTAATTCCCGTAGCTGCAAGATCCCTGGCAAGTTCGTGCGGTAGCCGCGTCCCGCGAGGAGAGTGCGGTGATCAAGCCAGATGAGATCGCCGCCTTCGACAAGACCGGGCTCACGAATAGTCGCCAAAATTGGTATCTTCAGTTCTTCTAATTTGCGTTGCATGAACTGTTCTTCACCTTGGCGTAAGGGCTTTGCCATGCGCAATAGGACCGCACCGAAGTCTGTCATGAGTACGGGATCGTGGACAAAAATCGAGTCAGCCAGCGCTGGCATATCTTCAAAGTGATAAAAAATTTTGGCACCTTGGGCTTGAAGAATGCGGACCAGAGCTTCGTGTTCTTCTTTGGCATGCGAGAGATTGATCGCTTCGGTATAGTGCCAAGTTTTGCAATCAGCGTTTCCGAAATTTTGATCTGGTTGCTTGACGAGAACATATTGGAGTTCTCCAACCATAGACTGTCCCCCGAAAAAAACTGCCTCCGACATTTCAGTCTCCGTTGTGTCGTTTTGACGTAAAGTGAGTGATTTACAAATTTATTGTATTTCCTTTAAGCTCCAGAGTATACTGGCAAAAATCCAAGAGTTAGGAGTGAAATGTGAAATTTGCGAAGAAATCACTGGTGCTTTTGTGTTGCAAGCTTTTCCTAAGTTCAGGTGCCCTGCGGGCCGAAAGCTGTAGCGAATTGTACGCAGACAAGACAGTCAAAAAGCATGGCGATTTGATTTTGAAACAGTCGTGTATGTTGGGTTTAAGCGGAGTGGGTGTTGCGTGTTCCGTTGTGGGAACGGTACTTAGCTTTGGTATCGCTGCGCCGGTGATGATTCCCTTGGGGGTTGTCTCGGCAACGCTGGCAGTATCTAAAACAGCCTATGACGGCTACCAGATAACGAATCCTGTTATGAAGTATTTTAACGGACGAAAAGTTCATGCCTTAGTTCGCGATGCCTACACCTTGCTCAAGGACCCGACCAACACTAAGCCAGGCCGCTTCATTGTCGCATTTTACAGAGAGAAGGTTGCAAAGAGTTTGATTAGTGAAGCAGCGCATCCTTCCATTTACGAGATCGCGCAGGCGCTGATCACGCTCGATAAAGAGCAGGCGCTTTGTTCAGTAACGGACTTGCCTTATGGGGAGGGTCGATTTTTTGTCTATATTCCGTTCAACAAGATCATCGTTACGGAATCCCCAAGCTAGCTGTCAGACGGGGTTTTGCTTTGCAATTTAGGAGCGCCAGGAGGGGCCATGCCGAGGCTTTCGAAAAGTGCAAGATCCTCGGCATCGTTGCCGATCTCAGGTCTAAGTTCTGCAAGTTTTTGCCGAGCTTGCTCCTCACGGCCCTGAGCTTTGAAGTCAACGACGATATTTATTTTCACGCGCTTCAATTCTTCTTTGGCGTATTCGCCACCTTCACCAGCTTGAATTTTATTGTTCAACACGTCTTCCTGATGTTGATGGGTCTCGAGCGCTTTGACATGATCGCCAGACAGGCTATAGGCTTCGCCAAGATCCGTCAGAGCTCTATCACCACCCTTTTCCAGATACGGAATCGCAGCTTTGGGATTGCTTTCGATGAGCACCTGACCGATGCCGAGCGCCAGATTACTATTGTCAGCATTTTTTTCATAAATGTTTTGGAGTAATTTAACACCCGTACCGTCTTCACGATCCGCGTAGATTTCAACAAGCTCAGCAAGGGCTGTTTTGTTCTCGGGATTGATCTTCAAGGCTTTTTCAAGCAGAGGTTGGGCGGCGCTCTCATCTTTGAAATCTAAGATATGAATGAGAGCGAGTTGGGTGAGCGCTTCCTCGTTATTGGGATCCTCTCCCAGAACTTTTTCCAACAAGCGACGCGCTTCATCCGGCTTATCTTCATTGACGAGGTGTAGGGCCTTTTGAATGAGTTCTTTACTATCGCTGCTCATGAGAGTGGCTTTCTGGGGAGTGACGGTACCGTGAACTTCGGGTTCGTAATGCATGGGATGGGTGAGTGACTCAGAAGAGCGTGGCTTGGAGTCTAAGGCCTTAGTGGCAAGATGAGCAGGCTGGCTCAGTTTGGCTGCAGAGGCAGCTTTTTTCTCAGCAAGAGTGAGCTCGAGCTTGTAGTTAAAAGAACGCGTGGGTCGATACTTAAGAAAGACGGTTAAGCTGACCCCTAAACTCAATAAGAGAAACAACAGAGATGCCAAAAAGTTGGATTCGACGGTGTTTTCTTTTTTTTTATTTTTCATATGTTTTTTTAGCAACCATTATGGATGTCATTCCCTTTATATCACAGCTCTTCTGCGGGTATGAATCAAATGTTTTTACTCTCCTTTTCGCGTAGGGCTCGGGTGTCGTTGAAGCGTTTGATTTCTGGCTCCAATAGGGCGATAACATCCTGGATCGTTTTGCAGAATGCTATATGCTTGAAATCTTCTTCCGCCATGAGGCCCATTTTGAGGGGCCATTTCCGGAGCCAGGCTATGAATTCGGGCCACATCTTTTCACCTCCCAAGAGGATGATGGGACGGGGGGTGATATGGGCAACTTGCAAGAGTTGCCACGTATAGAAGAATTCCAGAATTGTTCCAATTCCTCCAGGCGTGACCACCACGGCATGGCTGATCCGCATAAATTCATCGAGACGTGATGAAAAGCGACGATGTTCGCGTTTCACATCAAGGTGTTGATTGGCATCGCTTTCAAAAGGCAGCACGATGGGTAAGCCGATCGAACGAGAATGTTGCCCGCCCTCTTTTGCGCCTTTATTCGCCGCGTCCATGAGGCCTGGCCCCCCACCCGTTACGATGTCCACACCACGCATGGCAAGCTGGAAAGCGAGGTCATAGGCCTCCTGGTAGTTTTTCGTATGGGCTTTGATGCGGGCGGACCCAAAAATGCTGACTCGAAAAAAATCGTCCTCAAGCTTGGTTAATAATGAGTCAATGTCAGCAATGATATCATTGAGTTGAGCGATTTTTTGATTCAAGAATTTACGGACTTCCTTTTTTTTAACGGTCGGCGGCATAGGACTCCTGTAAGTNNCCTTTTGTGAAATCTAGCTCTCACAAAGGAAATTCTCAAACATTGTTTTGATAGCGCCGATACCTTTTTCAGGTAGGTGCTATGAAATTAAACTTGAAGGTCACCTTTATTATTATAGGTGGGGTCTTTATGAACCCCAATCTCTCGGCTCGCGCTATGGGTGAAATTCAAGAAGGCGTCATCTTGGCTTTGGTCGGAACATCGCTTGGCTCGCCTCGAACCGCGCCGGTCGCAAAGATCGATTATGACCAGATGGCGGCAAGTCAAAAAGGCATTCAGATTTTTGGCACTATAGTGAACGGGCTCAACCCGAACGATAATGTCGTTTTAATTAAAACTCTCGCCAATAACCAAACCTCAGCAAAAAAAGTTCATTCGTCTCTACAGCTCGAGGAGACCTATCTGATTACCATTGTTGCCCAAGACTACATGGAAGTCGTGGTGCCGGGGAAAAGAAAATTGCGTCTCTACAAAGAAGGATTTGTACCCGTAGTCAAAGCTAAGAAAGTTGAGGAGAAAAAAGCACCGATCGGAATTACCGGCTCCTTTAGGGAAGACGGCTTTGAGCGAGATGGCGCAAGCATGAAAATGACCGAAGAATACCGCAAGAAGATGTTGGAAAAAGATTTGCCAAAAATAATGATGCAGGCTGCAGCAGAGGCGGAAGTCGATGCTAACGGGAATGTCCTGGGCTTTCGACTCGAAGAGATCGAAAACGGTAGTATGTATGCTAAGGCTGGTCTGCAGGATGGAGACGTCATAAGATCTATAAATGGTGAGGATTTAAACTCTGCGCAGGGTGCGATTAAAACTTTGAATTCCTTGCGTAGTGCCAGCAGTGTGGACTTCGAAATCGTTCGTGGCGGGCAGGCCATTCCTGTAAAACTTGAAGTTAGGTAGTTCAATCCTCTGATTGACCCCTCTTTTTTCTTTCCCTAGAATCAAATACATTTCTGGTTGCCCAAGTGAATTTTAAGGAAGGGATAGTCCATGAGAAAGACCGTATTGGGGAAATGTCTTTTTTTTATGCTGGGTGTGACACCATGGCTTCGTGCCGAAGTTCCCGAAAATTTGCCGCAGCTGGAGGCAAAATGGAATGAGGTTGCGTTGGGTGGGGAGACTTCATGCTCTCGCGGCACACCCTTTTCGCTCTTTGTTTACCCCGGAAAAATCAACAAAGTTGTGATCGACTACATGGGGGGCGGCGCCTGCTGGAACGCTGGCAATTGTGCACCTGGGTCCAACAAGACCTTTCTCGAAAGCATCGAAGAAATCAAAACAGAACACAAAGAGCTCTTCGAAGCTGGTATTTACGATCACACAAATCCTGAGAACCCATTTAAGGATTGGCATCATGTTGTTGTACCCTATTGCACGGGAGATATTCACTGGGGGGAGAACGATCAGACCTATACGAAGAGAAACAAAAGTTTTGTGATCAAACATCGCGGGGCGGTCAATTCGAAAGCGGTATTGAGCTGGGTTCAGCAGCATTTTAAGAGCCCCGAAAAAGTTCTTGTGACCGGCTACAGCGCTGGAGCTTATGGTGCACTGTATTGGTATCCTCATGTCGTTAAGATGTATCCTGATTCTAAAGTCATTCAGTTTGCGGATAGTGGGATGAGTCCTATTACTGAGTCCTTTGCAAAACTTGCGTTTAAAGAATGGGGGGTTGAGAAAAATCGGCCCTCGTGGATTCCGGGTCTTGATCCTGCGAAGGTGAATTGGAGTAAATTGCAAGTTGATTATATCTATAAACAAATTACGGACTTCTATCCGCAGGCGAGGATGAGTGCCTTCACATCAGCCTTTGATGGCACTCAACGTATTTTCTACGCGCTGATGGATAGTGACACGCCTGATGATAATATACCGGACTGGCCCATCCTCATGAAGAACATGGTGGAATCTCTGGGCCGTGCGACGCCCCAATTCAACTATTTTCTTGCCCCAGGTCATGAGCACTGCCTGCTCCCCTATGCTTCTTTCTATACAGCGAAGAGTGCAAACGGGCTCTTTTTCAAAGACTGGTTCAAGGCCTATGTCGAAGGAGGCAATACTCCGAATGTGCCATGTTCAGATTGTAAAGATGATAGTGAATCTGAAATGGATAGTGGTATGACAAACCAAGCCCTTGGTTTTGTCAGCATTCGTGATGAGATGATGAATGTTCATTACTAGCTCTAGGACCTTTGACAATGGGTATGACAATACATAATCCGTCGTTTTGACTGTTAATTTTTCGATAAAATCACCTTGCAATTTATCTTCCGATCACGCTATTTAAGATCTAAGAAAGAAACNNTTGTTTGAAAAAGGACTTGATAAATGGCTGCTGCAGTTAGGCTCCTGGGTATCTTCTTGTCTATTGTTTGGGTTGCTGAAGCAAGCGCGCAGAGCTATACAGCGTCAAAAGATCAAACTCTCAATATAGGGAATGGTGCTGAGCCCAAGGAATTGGATCCAGCACTCGCCACAGGGACCCCAGAGGCCCATATCCTTGACAATCTATTTGAAGGTTTGACAGCGCTGGATGAGAAAACTCTCGATCCGATCCCGGCCATAGCTGAATCGTGGACGGTTTCTCCGGACGGTAAAATTTATACCTTCAAAATTCGCAAGAATGCCAAATGGTCGGATGGTAAAAATCTTACCGCAGAAGACTTTGTCTGGTCTTGGCGGAGAGCTTTGAATCCTATGACTGCAGCTGAATATGCGTACCAGCTTTACTACATTAAAAATGGTGAGCAGTTTAATAAAGGTCAACTTAAAGACCCGAGCCTCGTGGGTGTCAAAGCTCTTGACCCTTACACCTTGCAAGTAGAGCTTGTGAACCCGACACCGTTTTTTCTTAAGCTGACCGCTTTCCATGCGCTCAATCCGGTACCACCCCATGTGGTGAGTAAGTTTCCTGGTCAAGAGTGGACAAAAGAAGGCAACCTTGTCTCCAATGGCCCGTTTAAACTTACGGAATGGAAACTCAACCGGCACATCCGCTTAGAGGCGAATCCATTCTATTGGGACAGAGCTGCAGTCAAGTTGAAGGATATCTATTTTTATCCCACGGAGAACGTGGACACTGAAGAAAAGATGTTTACAGCAGGTAAGCTGCATATTACGAATACGGTGCCAACACTGCGCACACCCTACTATGCGCAAATGGCCAAGCAAGCAAAAGGCTATCAGCCATACAAAGACACGCCTTTACTTGCCTCTTATTTCTATCGATTTAATGTGAAACGTAAACCTACCGACGATTGGCGCGTGCGACGGGCGCTGGCTCTGACGATCGATCGTAAGGCTATTGTCGAACGCATTATGCATGGTGGGCAGATTCCAGCGACGACCTTTACCCCACCTGTGATCGGCTATAGCTTCAAAGGCGATTTACCCGACAACGTGACACCAGCAGCCATTGCTGAAGCCAAGAAACTTTTGGCAGAAGCGGGATATCCGGAAGGTAAGGGGCTTGGTAAAATTGAAATTCTTTATAACACCAATGAAGGGCACAAAAAAATCGCAGTGGCGATCCAAGATATGTGGAAGAAGAATTTGGGGATCGATGTCGGTCTGTTTAATCAGGAATGGAAAGTTTATTTGGATACCCAGCGCCGTATGGACTTTACGATTTCGCGTGCGGGGTGGGTGGGCGACTATCCAGATCCCAACACCTTTCTCGACTTGTTCGTGACCAATGGTGGACAGAACTTAACGGGCTGGTCCAACAAAGACTACGATCAATATATCCACCAAGCGGGGCAGACCCTAGATCAGGCGAAGCGGTTTGAGAACTTCCATAAAGCTGAAGCGATTCTGATGAAGGAGCTGCCAGTGCTGCCGATTTATTTCTACACCTACAATAGGTTGGTTTCGGAACATATAAAAATGATTGAGAACGGACAATTTCGGGAGTGGAGTGCCAATATTATGCAGCGGTTCGTGTATAAGAATTTCGCTATGGTTGATGTTCGTAAGTAGTCAGCTTAACGAGTCGAGCTTGACCGTGTGGGATTGCTGAATTACCAATGAGGGGGCAAAGCGATGACAAAGTATATCCTCAAGAGGTTATTGAGTATCATCCCTGTTCTGTGGGTGGTTGCGACAATAACGTTCTTTCTCATGCGGCTCGCCCCAGGTGGACCGTTTGATTCCGAAAAACAAGTGCCGGAAGAAATTCTCCACAATCTTGAAGCGAAATATCACATGGATGAACCTTTGCCCATGCAATATGTGCGCTATCTTGGCATGGTTGCCAAAGGTGACTTAGGACCTTCCTTCCGCTACACCAGTCGTACGGTAAATGAGATCATTGCCGAAACTTTTCCCGTTTCCGCAATCGTAGGTCTTTTGGGGCTTTTCTATGCCTTGGTGATCGGTTTGATCTCCGGCATTTTTGCTGCGAGCAAACCGAATTCAGCCCGTGACTATTTATCGATGGCTTTCTCCATGCTTGGGATTTGTCTGCCGTCGTTTGTAATCGGTCCATTGTTCATGCTTCTTTTTGCGGTCAAGTTGGAGTGGTTCAATGTTTCAGGATGGGCGGAGCCCAAGGATGTGGTGTTGCCGGCCTTGACCCTAGGCACGATGTATGCTGCGTACTTTGCGCGCTTGACGCGGGCAGGTATTCTCGACGTGATTAAACAAGACTATATCCGGACCGCTCATGCCAAAGGCTTACCCGAATGGTTGGTCATGGTCCGTCATACCTTAAAAGGGGGCTTACTACCGACCGTCAGTTTTTTAGGACCAGCAGCAGCTGCGATACTTACGGGTTCCCTGGTCGTCGAGAGCATCTTCAATATACCGGGTCTCGGTCGCTTTTTTGTGCAGTCCGCTTTGAATCGTGACTACACACTAGTCATGGGCACAGTCTTATTTGTTGCCTTCTTGATCGTCGTCATGAATCTTTTGGTCGATGTTGCCTATGCGTTTCTCAATCCAAGGATTTCCTATGACTGAGGCTGCTTTGAAAACTACTACGCTTATGAATCAAACACCGGAAATTGAAAAAGGTCGGAGTCTCTGGGAAGATGCATTCAACCGTCTTTTGAAAAATAAAATGGCGGTTATTGGTTTGTGTTATCTGATCTTCCAGACACTTGTCGCAATTTTTGCCCCCTGGCTTGCGCGCTTTCCTTATGAGGAAACCAATCTAGCTCTGGGCGCGGTACCCCCCGATTGGGTGCATTTCTTTGGTACGGATGACCTGGGTCGTGACATGTTTACACGGGTTATTTATGGCTCCCGCATTTCGCTTATGGTGGGGATTTTGGCAACGGCGGTAAGTGTGTTGATCGGTGTGCTCTATGGGGCCGTTGCTGGTTATGTCGGTGGACGCACGGATGATATTTTGATGCGTATTCTGGAGATACTCTATTCTCTCCCGTTTATTTTCTTCGTCATTATTTTAATGGTGCTCTTCGGTCGGAATATTTATCTACTCTTTGTGGCTCTAGGTCTGATCGAGTGGTTGACCATGGCGCGCATTGTGCGTGGTCAAGTCGTGAGTTTGAAGAAAGTCGAATATATCGATGCTGCGCGTTCGATGGGGGTGGGTCATGTCAAGATTATTTTGGATCACCTCATTCCAAATGTATTAGGAACTGTGATTATCTATGTTACTCTGACGGTGCCGGGCGTGATTTTGGAAGAAGCTTTCCTCAGTTTTCTGGGTCTCGGTGTTCAAGAGCCGATGTCGAGTTGGGGAACCTTGATCTCCGATGGTGTCGCAGCGATGCAAACCTATCCGTGGATGCTGATTTTCCCGTGTGTGACGCTGATGCTTGCGCTACTCGCGCTCAATTTTTTGGGCGATGGTTTGCGGGATGCGTTGGACCCACGGGCAAGTAAAGATTGAGGTGGATGATGACTGCGTTGCTGGAAGTCGAAGGTCTTAGAACCTATTTTGGTACCCGTGATGGTCTTTACAAGGCTGTCGATGGCTTGAGTTTCAAGATCCAAAAAGGTGAAGTGCTCGCTATCGTGGGTGAGTCGGGATCGGGTAAGTCGGTTTCGATGATGTCTCTGTTAGGCTTGATCCCCAAGCCGCCTGGTAAAGTTGTGGGTGGTACGGCTTTCTATCAGGGTCACGATCTTTTGCAACTTTCTCCCAAGGCTTTGCGGGCTATTCGGGG
>PLEQ01000406.1 GCA_003136475.1 Deltaproteobacteria bacterium | reverse complement strand
TCGCGCAAAATATTGGTCAGTTGCAACGCCTTGCCGAGGTAGATGGCGTAATCGCGGCAGGCCGGGTTTTTGTATCCGAAAATTTCGATACTCAACAGGCCGGCTACGGAAGCAACGTGATAACAATATGTTTCCAGAGCCTCAAAATTTTCGTAGCGCTTGATGTCCAAATCCATTTCGCAGCCTTTAATGAGGTCGTCGAATAATTCAAATGGCAGTTGAAATTGATTGATGACAGGCTGGAATTCCCGGCTCACGGCAAATTGCGGTGGTTGATTTTCGCAGGCACGCTTTACATCGGCGCGCCATTCGGAAAGCAGGAAGCGGCGCTTTTCTATTTGAACGGTTTCATCGTCCGCCACATCGTCTACTTCACGGCAAAAGGCATAAAGCGCGGACATGGCGTCACGTTTGGGGCGTGGCAGCAAAATGAAGGCGAGCGCAAGATTGGACGCGCTTTTGCGGGTGATGGCGCGACTATGTTGCATCACGGCTGGGATGGCGGCGTCTGGCTTGTGGGTTTGTCCTCTTCGCGGGTCGGCGGCAGTCCGCCTGTTTCTGCGAGCGTGGGATTGAGCTGGCGACGGTGGCGACGGTGGCTTTTGCGTTTGCGTTTGCCATTTTTGCGGAAGAAAAGCGCCCAGATAAACGTGAGTAGCGCAACCAGTCCGATGGCACCGAACACGACAAAAAAATCCACCCATTCCGCAGAGAACTGGCCGACAGCCGGCAAAGGATTATCCATAAATCAAATCAGTTTTCAGAAATTTCACGGCCTGCGTCAAGAGGCGCTTCACCGGCGCCGTCGCCAGCGTTCATGTTCAATCTTTGCATCCGATAACGAAGCGAATGACGGCTTAATTTAAGCCGTTCGGCTGTGCGTGTCAGGCTCGAATCGTTCTGCGCCAGTGCATTGATGATAATCTCGCGTTCGAGCCTGGAGAGCGCATCATCGAGCGACTCGTCGGCTGCAGCTTGAACGGGCGCGCTTTTTTGCAGCCGCGCTTCGACGTAAAAATCCGGGAGGCTGACCGGCTGGATTTCATGAGCGGTTTCGAGTATCAGCGCGCGTTCGATGGCGTTGCGAAGTTCGCGGACGTTTCCGGGCCAGCGGTGAGAAAGGAGTTTTTGCCGGGCGCCGATTGAAAGAGCGGCGACATTTTTATTCATTATGGCGCGGAACAATTTCAAAAAATGTTCCGCCAGCACCAGCACATCCTCGCCGCGCTCGCGCAATGGCGGCAGATGAAATTGAACGACGTTGAGACGGTGGAACAAATCCTCGCGAAAATGGTCTTCGGCGATGGCCCGCGCAATGTCACGATTTGTGGCGGCCAACAGCCGGATGTTGACGCGCAATTCCTGCGTGCCGCCAACGCGCGTGAAGCTGCCGTCTTCGAGGAAGCGGAGCAGCTTGGCCTGAAGGGGCTTGCTCATGTCGGCGATTTCATCGAGAAAAATCGTGCCGCCGTCAGCTTCCTCGACACGTCCCAATTTTTGTTTGACCGCGCCGGTGAACGCGCCTTTTTCGTGGCCGAACAATTCACTTTCCAGCAGTTGTTCGGGAATCGCCGCGCAGTTGATACGGACATAATCTGCGTCGCGTCTTTTGCTCAAGCTGTGCAGTGCGCCGGCGACGAGTTCCTTGCCGGTGCCGCTTTCGCCAAGGATTAAAACACGCGCGTCCGTCGGCGCGATGGTTTGGATAAGTTTCCGCAGTTCCCGCATTTTTTCCGATTCGCCGACAATGTCGTCAAGGCCGGAAATGTGCTCCGTGCGGGAGCGGAGCGCGGCGTTTTCGTCCAAAAGCCGGTGGCGTTCGGCACAACGCGCCACGGCATGGAGCAATTCTTCGGGCTCAAACGGTTTAGCGAGATAATCAATCGCGCCGGCCTTGATGGCTTCCACCGCAAGCTTGGGCGTTGCATAAGCGGTGAGCATGAGCGCGGGTAGATCCGGCTTGGAAGCATGAATTATTTTAAGAAATTCATAGCCGGTCATGCCTCCGAGCCGGGCGTCGGTGATGACCATGAAAAATCTTTCGCGCTCAAGAAGATTGATACCTTCTTCGGCTGATTCTACGGTGCGGACTGTGTAGCCATCGTCCTTCAGCACCGTCTGAAGTGACAGGCGCATATTTTTCTCGTCGTCAACGACGAGAACGGGTGGCAGCGGTGCTTTCATTTGGAAAATGTCATCAGAGCCTTCGCCGGGAAGATTACGATGAATTTCGCGCCTTTTCCAAGCTCCGATTCCACCCAAATTTTACCTTTGTGTCTTTCAATAATTTTTTTAGCTAGGGCCAGTCCGAGGCCAAGACCCGTATATTCCGAAGGCTTATTTAACTGACGAAATATGTTAAAAATTTCATTGAACTTATTAGGTGCTATGCCAATGCCATTATCTCGTACGCGTACAACGCACGACTTATCATCCCCGAATTCACTGTCAATCCATATTTCAGGCACATGTCCCGCGGTTTGAAACTTAATGGCATTATCGATGAGGACTTGCAAAACTGTTTTTATTTGCGCCGGATCACATACCCTATCGGGGAGGTGCTGAATGTGTAGGATTGTTTTGGATTGCGTGATTTCTTCGATGGAGTTTCGAATCACTTGTTCAAGAACTGAGTTTAGAGAAACTTGTGTAAATTCCTCCCCCTTGGTACCCAAGCGTGAGTAGAGCAGTAATCCCTCAACCATCCCTTGCAGATGACTCGCAGAGTCTATTATAAAATTGAAAAATCGGTTACTTTTCTCGTCAAAGCTATTTTGATGGCGGTCCTTAAGCAATTTGGAAAAAGAAACAATAGAGCGAAGAGGTGCCTGCAGGTCGTGTGACACAATATAGGCGAAACATTCAAATTCAGCAGTCACTTTCGATAACTGTTCTACCAATTGTTCTCTTGTTAATTCGCTATATTTCTCGTAACTTGTTTCCACGTCCTTTTGCCACATTTTGATAGATTTAAAGACACGATAAAAAAAGTTCATGATTCAACGCGTCATTGCTACCTGCATCTCTGTCAATATTATAGACATCGGCATTTTGTTAAGGGACTTGATTAGATCTTAATCAGATGAGCGGTTTCGCATGGAGAAGAGTTTCGTTATTCTTACAAACATTCGAACTCAGGACTGAGTATTTTTCGGAAGTGCTGCAATTTTTAGCCAGAAATCCTCAAATGTCTTCATGACCGTGACAAATTTTACAGAATCAATCGGCTTTGTAACAAAACTATTGGCATAGAGATTATAGCTCTTGAGAATATCTGATTCTGCTTGAGAACTGGTAAGAATAACAACCGGAATACACCTCAGAATGTCGTGGTTTTTAATAAAATTGAGAACTTCATGCCCGCCCTTTTTTGGCAAATTAAGGTCCAGAAGAATGACATCGGGTCTGGGCTTGCCGGCGTGCTTTCCTTCTAATTTTAAAAAACTGATAGCATCTTCCCCATCTTCGACGACGAAGAGGTTGGTAGGAATATTGGCATCCTCGAAGGCCTCCCGGGTGAGATCTATATCGCCAGGATTGTCTTCTACCAATAGAATGTCGATAGCTCTTGTTAGACTCATACCAAATCCACCTTTATTCATTTTTCGATTTAGGTAAAGTAAGGAAAAAAGTTGAACCTGAGCCAACTTCAGAGTTGACCCATATTTTACCACCGTGACGCTCGACGATCTTCTTACAGATTGCCAAGCCAAGACCGGTACCGCCGTACTCGAATCGACTGTGCAATCGTTCAAAAATCAAAAACACCTTATTGTAGTATTCGGGCGCTATACCAATCCCATTGTCTTGAACCGAAATTTGCCAGTATTCTCCAGCATCTTTTGAGCGGATCGTGATCTGCGGCTTTTGCTTGCAGTATTTAATAGCGTTGCTAATAAGATTTTGAAAGAGTTGGATCATTAGAACTCTATTGCCTGTAATTTTAGGTAGGGTTAAGAGGCTTATACTGGCGCCTTTGTCTTCTATAAGCGTTCGTATATTGTGGTTAGCAATTCCAATGATTTTTTGGAGGTCCACCGTTTCCTGCTTACTTTCAAAATCCATACGCGAATAAGACAATATCTCGTTAATCAGATTTTGAGCGTGAAACGCACCTTCCACAATATACTTCATGTATTTCTGGGGTCTAGCTTCCAGATTCTTATCTGCAAAGTACATTTCCATTTTCTGAGTATAGCTGCGTACCATCCGTAACGGCTCTTGCAAATCATGGGAACAAATGTAGGCGAAATGTTCCAAATCTTCATTAGATTCGGCCATTTTTGTAATTAATTTCTGTTGTATCGCCTCAGCTTTCTTGCGATCGGTAATATCGCGAATGATGCCTGTGAAATTGGGCTTTTTACCTAATTTCACTTCGCTGATTGCGAGATCAATCGGAAAGATGGTGCCATCTTTTCTTTTGCCTTGGACTTCTCGGCCAATACCTATAATTTTTCGATGACCGGTATCACTGTAATTTTTCAAATAGGTATCGTGCTCGCTATAGTAAGGTTCGGGCATCAATATTTTTACATTTTGGCCCAGGACTTCAGCAGCTGTATAGCCAAAAATGTTTTCACAAGCTCTATTGAACGTTTCAATATTCCCACGTTCATCGATATTAACAATGCCGTCGACGGTGTTTTCCACAATGGCACCATACCGAGCAGCGGCGGCTTGTAAATCGAGGGCAATAGTTTTAAGTTCTGCAATGTCTTCAATAATCGCTAAAAACATTTGGCCACTTGGCATGGACATTTCACTGATTGATAATTTCACCGGAAAAATAAAACCGTCCTTGCGCTCTATCTCTACTTCGTGTTCTACTTTTAAAGTTTTGTCTTCTACAGAATGGAAATGATAGAAGTAGCGTTCGGGCATCAGGGAATTAAATTTTCTACCAATAAACTCTTCACGCGAATAGCCAAAAATTCTCTCAGCAGCACGGTTAGCTGTTTGCACAATTCCGGTTTGATCCAGGGTAAAAATGCCGTCCGCAACGCCATTCATCACTGAGGAAAGGATCTCTGTCACATGCTTTAGGTCCTGCTCTGCGATTTTTTTTTCGATTAAATCCCGGACTATAAGCAAATAGACTTTGCGTTCCTCTAGGTTGACCTCGCTTAACGTCGAGCATAGGGCGAAAGTGCTGCCATCTTTACGCTTGCCTGCTAGCTCAGCGCTGCCAATAGCTTTGCTTGTTTCGGTGTTGATGTTTTTTTTTAAATGGGTCTTTTGCTGTTCGAAGACTGNNGTTTATACTCTCGATAATCCCTTCATCAGTAACGACGAGAACCGCCTCTGTAATATTTCTAAGGACTGCCTGTAGAAGACGGTCGCTAGTGACACTATTATTAATGAGATTCAATACAGATTGATTTAAATCCACAGTCCGATCCAATTATTGAATTTGGTAAAAAACTTCGAAGCGCCTCAATTTGATATTTGATTGATGGTGCCTTATTTTTATGCGCTTAGTCTACCTTTATTTTAGGAGGGTCTTCAGAAGTCATATTTCGGCCTACAAAGGAGCACGCCGTTATATTTTTCCTTTTGCGGAAGGAGGAAAAAGGTGGAGGGAGAACTTTGCTTTACGGTGTCGGGGCCAGATGACGTTCCAGAGAACTCCGCTTTTTGCCATCATGACAAGATGATCTGAAATCTTATCGGGGTTGAGTCGAGCTATCGAATGGGGGTCCTTACTCCTTTCTAATATAGCGCAGCAATTCATCTCGCCAATTTTGAAGGGATAGGAGGCCAAGTTTTGATTGAGAATGTTTTTTCGAAGTTCGACATCGAGATTGCTTGGATCAGAGACATTCATGGATAAGAGAATTTTAACAATATCAGCTATAGTAAGCTTAACAAGAAAGCGTTCAATCCTTTGACAAAAATCAAGAGGTCGAATCGGTTTCATTATAAAATCATTTACGCCGCTTTTAACTGCCTCAATAACAAGATCCTTGTCGTGCATTTGAGTTACTAAAATTATGGGGAGTTCCTCGGACGTTCGGTATTCTCTTAGCTTTCGGACGGTTTCAATGCCATCTTGGTCAGGCATTACAAAATCGATCAAACACAGTTGGACGTTCGAATTTATAAAAGCATCTATACAAGCTGTACCTGAGGTGACAGTAGCCACTTCATAGCCATGCGCCTCTAAAGCTTTTCGCATTAAGTTTAGAGCATCAGGACTATCATCTGCTATCAAAATTTTGTCTTTAGTGGCGAGGTCAGACTGATCAGGCGATCCGCCTTTATAAGAAAGGTTTTCGTCCTCGAATTCAAACGCACCCATCGTTAGTCCTCTGTCTGTGCCTCAAATCAGGATCTCTATAATTTCGACGATCTTCGTTTCATTAGACTTAGTTTCAAGCATAGCATGTTTCGACCTTTTATTAGTAGCTAGGCATTTTTTTGCTAGCTTGAGCTGGACGTGATGGTCAAAGAGATTCGGTGTCGAAAAAACTCTATGCAGGGAAGCAATTGCCGCAGTCCGGGATTGAAATCATTATCTTGGACATTTCTCGGTTGTTTCGCTTAACTTAAAAAATTATAAATGCTGAAGGAAATTGTGCCCACAAACCGGATACATTTGCCAATGTTTTATTTTCCGAGGACCTGAAGGCCTATGTGAAAAAGCGGCCCAAATAGCTTAGGGTTGGGGATGATTCAAGACTGCGAAGATGCGTTCCCAAAGCTGGACATGTTTAGAAAAATTTCTATCTTCGCTAGCGCGTAGTCCTTCGAAGGTGAAGGCTAAAGCATGGTGATGTTCGTAAAAATAGTCTTTAGCTGTTCCGGCGTGAGTTGTTGCGAGGATGTCACTGGTTTTTCCCACCCTATACTCAGTCCCGAGTATTTTGCGGACAAGTTCGCCGATGACTTGGTGGGCTGCTAAATCTGTGGGGGGTAGTTCGAAGCCGTTCACCGACCAAGGTTCTAATAAAGATCCATCGCAACAATGGTAGTTCATGCTGAGTGCCAGTTTGCGATTGTCACGTCGCAGATCCTCTTCGAGGTAAGCCACGAAGTCTTGCGTTTCGATCTCGTGCAAGCCTTGGTGATTTTTGATCAGCAGAGGAAAGTCACGATTGAGGTCTTTACCGTTAGCATTGCCGCGTTGATGGGCTGCATAGCCATCGGGGTTGAAAATCGGGACCATATAGACGACGCCGCCTTGGTCGAGAAAGGTCTTGAGTTGAGGCAAGGTCTCGCGATTTTCAAGAAAATAGCGGGGGAGACGGTCTTCAATATGTAGGTACTCATTTCCGTGAATGACTCCGTCAATATAGACAGCTTGGCGGACGGCTCCCGGCGCCGAAGCTAGTCCTTTTTTGGCCAGGCGCAAGAGGTGAAGTTCGCGGCCCTCATTCGAGCTGCCATAGCGAATATGGTCGACCCAGTCTGGGAACTCCTCAGCCAATTGCACAATTTCTTGCTCGATACTCTCGTAAGGTGGGCAAGCAATTCTAGAATCACTTTTCGCAAGCAGGGGCTGAGTTAAAGTCAAAGCTAATGAGAGACCAAAGGCCAAAATACCAGGTGAAAATTCAGACTGACGCAGCTTCAACATGTTTCCTCCAAAATTTAGCCTTGAGGAAACACAAAAGGAGGTGAAAGGAATCTAAGGGTTTATCCAAAAACAGGCTCTATTTCGTCATTCCGACGCTTCTTATTTACAAAAGAGCTTAGTCTGAGATCCCTCACATGCGTTCGGGATGACTTTTGTCATTCCGAGCGTGGGCGAGGAATCGCAGTCTTGGCTCTTNNATCTATGCGCAGGGGGTTGGACTTACGAAGAGGGCACGAGTTTTTGAAGTTATTTTAAACACTCTTGCTTAATTTAATGCTTTTTTTCTAATCCATTTAGATACTTTAGATACTCTTCAGTCCGTTCGAATCCCTTCTGACGAGCAATATCAAGCGGTGTGAGACCCTTTTTGTTCGCTTTATGGGTATCAGCACCAAGTTGAATAAGTTTCTGTACTGACCAAAGATCGTCATTACTTACAGCTAAGTGAAGTGCAGTATTACCATCTGCATCTTCCCTATTTACGTCGGCATGCGCCCTTATAAGTTCCTCTACGGCTAATTCTCGATCTTTGTCTACAGCAATATAGAGCGGTGATTTCCCCGCTTGGTCGGTTATGTTCACGTCTGCACCGGCTTTGATGAGTTCTCTAAGCGCAGAGATATTCCCATAGTTCGTCGCAATATGGATTGGCGCCAAACCATTTATAGTTTGTTTATTCACATCGGCACCAGCCTTAATGAGTTCCTTTACTAACAAAGAATCACCAGATCTTGCAGCGGAGTGTAAAGGGGTCAATCCGATTGTATCTGCTTTGTTTACAGCAGCTCCCGAATGTATGAGCTCTATAGCTCGTTTATGATCATTTTCCGCACATGCAAAGTACAGGTCAAGATCATTTAGCATATGACTGCGCGCTTCATTGGTTAAATCATCTTCATACTTGAAAGAGTCACAATTGAATCGAATTGCAGGAATTAAATAGTCTCCATCAGGATAGCGTCCTCTATATTTTCCATCATTTATGAGAATGTCTAAACCGGGCATGTCTCTTACGGGCGCAACAACTTCAAACCCTGAGGCGCAAGATAGTTTACTAGCGATACTCCGGTCATTGATTAACCACGATATCCAACTTTCATGACGAGGATCTCGCCCAGTTGAACAAGAGCTTAATATGATGAGGCCCTTGTCTTTTAGCAGAGCAATATTCTTGCTGAAGTCTGTGATTTCCTGAGTCGTAAGATAGTTCCCTCCAAAATCGATTACGTAAGGATTGCCATGGCCTCCAAGTACAAGAATATCCAAGGATTTTGGTTCAAATTGTCGAAGAACCGCTTTTATTTCAGCGAGGTTTTTTTCAAACCTTACACTCACCGAGAAGTCATTTTTTTCAAGCTTATCAATTAAAGCTAGATAATTGGACAAGTCAAAACCCGTTCGTTCTACAGTCTCTTGTGCAGCTAAAACAAAGAGCACTTTTTTCTTGCTGTTTGAATCTTTAGAATCATAAGGTTCTCTAGCCTGAGAACTGTGGAGGTAGTCCTTAAACGAGTTGTATTTTCCTCTATTATCCGGGGTCTTTTTGGTCACGCAAGAGCTTGAAGATAGCATTATAATAAAAATTTGAATTATTAGGCTATACGTTATTGCCGCGGTATTCTCCTTATAGCGCTTGTTGAGGTTCTTAGTGTCTATGGTACACTAATTTAAATCAGGTGAGATTCTTTTAGCGAATGTTCGTGGTAGTACTCACGCTCCAATCCTGTCGCAATTTGGCGACTGAAAGTTTCGACGAGAGCCATGCGGTCGGGATCGAGATTTTCTTGTTTTTCAATCTTAATAGCGAGAACTCCTACGGTCCCTTCCCGTCCGCTGAGAGGAAAGTAGCTGCCGATGGATGCGGCCAGCGTGTCTGTGAAGCGGCCAGCCGGACGACCATTGCTATAGACCCAAGTTGCGACAGCCATTTCCTTGTCATCGAGGAAGAAGGTGCTGCCGGGCGTTAAGCGCAGTTCGGCGCCTGGAGCATTATTGTTAGGGAGTAACAAAGCGACGTCTTCTTCGAAGACTTTTTGGAACTGAAATAAGCCAGCCTTTGTAACATCTCCTACCGAACGTGCGAAGGCGAGTTCCTTTGAAAGTCCGTAAAGAGCGAGGGTTCGATTTTGACGACTGTTGAGGATTTTTTCCTTGTTAGCGAGCCGACTGGTCAAACCGCTAGTGACAGCAGCCGCAATAACGAACATCGCTAAAATGAGAAGATCTTCGGGACTTGGGATCGCAAAGGAATAGACCGGGGGAATGAAGAAGTAGGTATGTATGAAAGAGAAAATCAGGGCCAAGGCGAACGAAGAAATCCGGGTGACGAAAACAGCGGAAATGTTTACTGCCAGTAGGAAGAGAATGCCAACTGCCATATAACCGATGAAGGGTCGCAGTATGGCTGCTAGGAACCAGGACAGGATGATGATCGTAAGAACAATTCCGCTCTCGTACCAGGGTAGTGAAAAATCGATAGGCTTACGGAGGCGTTCAAATTCCGTTTTGACGCTGCGATTGGCGCTTACGACATAGACATCGATATCGTAGGCTTGACGCAAAAGTCGGTTGACGATCGAGCCACCACTGATCAGTGTCTTAAAAAATCCTCGCTGCGAGCGTCCGACGATAATTTGCGTAACATTATTTTGGCGCGCGACGCGGATAATACCGTTGACGGCATTGGTGTCTTGAGTAGAGATCATTTCACCACCGAGTTGGTGAATGAGGGAGAGATTTTTACTGAGTAAAGCTTTTTCCGTTTCGGATAGGGGGCGTCCGTCATCGACCAAGACTCCTATCCACGTCGCATCGATCATATCCGCTAAGCGGCGCGTCCAGCGAATCAGGGCCTCGGCATAGGGACTAGCAAACACGGATACCATAAGCCTATTGCCACTGCGCCATGTTTCCTCAATGCCATTCAGCACTTTGAAGTCGCGTAACTCTTTATCGACGCGTTCTGCTGCAAGGCGTAGGGCCATTTCACGCAGGGCTGTTAAATTCCCTTTTCTAAAAAAATTGCGGGCGGCTGTATCGGCGCGCTCTCCCTGGTAAACTTTGCCCTCCTGCAAGCGCATGAGGAGTTCTTCCGGTGCGAGGTCGATCAATACGACCTCATTTGCCTGATCGAAGATGCTGTCGGGAACGGTCTCCTTGATCGGAATGCCGGTGATTTCTCGAACGGTATCCACGCGGCTTTCTAAGTGCTGAATGTTGACAGTCGAGTAAACATCGATCCCAGCTTTGAGCAATTCGAGAACATCCAGATAACGTTTCGCATGTCGACTGCCGGGAGCGTTCGTGTGGGCAAGTTCGTCAACGAGTATAACTTTAGGGTGCCGCTGGAGTGCGCTATCAATATCCATCTCAGTCAGGGCGACATTGCGATGGAGGATTTCTTTCTTAGGAAGGATGGGGAGGCCTTTGAGGACCTCTTCGGTCTCTTTTCGCCCATGCGTTTCCGCAACGGCTACGAGGACATCGACACCGCGTGCCGCAAGTTCTTGCGCAGCTTTTAGCATCGCGTAGGTCTTACCCACTCCAGCTGCCATACCGAGGAAGATTTTTAATTTCCCCTCACCTTCCTTCTTATTCGTTTCTTCAATTACCGAGAGCAGTTTGTCCGGATCGGGTCTAAAAGAATCCGCTTCACTCACTTTTATACTCCAATCTATGCTTTAGGGAGTAAGCCAGGTCATCTAAAAGCGCCTGCACTCTACTCTGTACATGGATCGTATCAGTTTTTGCTTAGAAATATAAAGCGCTGGGGTGATAAATTGGCTTGCGATAGTTTCCCGGCTGGTCTGTTAGTTCAATTTTTTTNNGAAAAAGTTCCCCGATCAAGCTCTAGTAAGAGGTAGGGCTTTTGAATGGAATTAGAAGGAAGGCAAAGAGTTCGGTATCCGACCCACGATCGACCCATCCTCAAGATGGCAGAGGAAGAGTTCGAGATCCTGAATCTTTCCCCAAGCGGTGTCAAATTCAAAGGCAATTTAAAACTGAAACTTAACCACATGGATGAGTACCCGGTCGCCATCATTTTTGCCGAACAAAAACCCCACCAAACCATTGCTAAGTTTGTACGCAAGGTCGGTGATCTTTATGCGCTCACATTCATTACGAAGATTCCTCGCAAAACTATTGAGAACGAAGCCAAACGTCAGATAAAGGTCCATGGCGAAGTCTTCATTTCTTAGAAGCCTGGACTGGCTTGGTTTGCGAAAAATTCCATTATCTAAAATACTTATAGTTTCGCCTTGAATTGCACGGGAAAACGTATTATCCCACTCTCACCACAGTTTTTCCGTTCAACATCAGCAAGTTCTCAAGAGGTTATATATGAAGGCGCATTTTTGCATAGTGTTCCTATTTCTTTTCAACTTACTCTTTCACTCGCGCGTTCTCAATGCTCAAAATTCAACTATAGATGCAACGTTTGAAACATCTTTTTTTGCGAAGAAATTGCTATTCAGGATTGCCGATAAGCGCATAGCTGAAATTGTTTTTGAATCCTACAGAACGCACCTTGCTCAGTTTGCAAAAGATGATATTTCAATGGAAATTCCGATCCAATGGCTCATTTATAGTGCGCTCTTCAAACTTGGGAGCTCGCATTATGAATTCCGAGTGCCTTTTTGGGAATTTCCAGAGCTAGATTCTTTGGATCCTAGCGATTTTGAGGCAGCTTTCCAGGCTTTCCGTGAACAGGTTATTAACGAGTCTAAAAGGAATTTCGCGTCTGCAACGAAAACCCCGAGCGAAAAAAAACGAGTTTCCATCATCACAGCCCCTCATAACGGGGGTCATATTTCTCCGGCTAAAGCGTTGAAGGAGGAGCTCGAGGGGGAATTTGAGGTTCAGCTTGTTGATGAGCACGAGGTTCTTTGCGCTGAGGCTGACAAGAGAGGACTTAAGATTTGGCAATGTGGTTACGGACTCCCTCCATTGTTCGCATTTGGCGTCTACAACATGGATTGGGAAAGCTTCGATTTCTCGCCGTTTACGTCGCTTCCCTATGTGAGGGAAATGAAGACGAACCTCTACGGCATCATTCGCGAGAAAATTGCAGAATTTGGTGCTGATTTTATCATTTCTACGCTCCACCATGTTGAAAGTCTGACGGTCATGGCTCATTTTATGGATCTCCCCATGGCCATTGTTGTAACGGACTATGGTTTTCCCCCTACTCAGTGGCATGCTATGGATGATGTTCGCTATCCTTCGATTTCGTATTGGACGCCATCGAAGGATCGTAATCTTTTCAGACGGATGCTTCAGGAATTTGAGTTGGAGGGTCCAGCTTTCAATTGGACAGCGCATTTTCGTAGCGCTTTGATCAAGACGAAACTTTTTGAATCCAAGTTGGAATTCGAAGCCTTGCTGCCGGAGCTTGAAGTTTTCAAACTGACCGGGTTCCCTATTGCTAAGATTTTTGAGAAGGAAATTTCAGAGGAGGAAGCCAACCTAGCGCGTCAGCAGCTGAAACTGAATACGGATCCAGAGCGAAAAAATATTGCGCTAAGCTACGGTGTGGGGGTTGATGATGAATCTATTAAGACTTTTTTAGAGAAAGCCATCGCCTACAAAAATTCCCTCAATAGCAAAATACAGTTGCTGGTGCTGACAGGGAAAAATAAGAGCTTATACGAAGAGCTTGAAAGCTTTCTCACAGAGAAGGGTATTCCCGTCATGACTGACGCTTCTTACGCGCAAAACAAAGACAAGCAATTTGATGAAAAGATCATAGCTAGAGTTCTTCCTTTAGTTTCTTATCCGACAGATATTGCGAACCTTTACAAAATTACCGACCTTCTTCTGTCTAAGTCTGGCGGTGCTACCAGTTCTGAGATCGTCGCAACCGAGACGCCCTATCTTCGAGTTTTTGGTCTGTCACACTGGGAGCTTGAGAATATCAAGTATTTGGAATCGGTGGGGCTCTCACGCGTTGCTAAAAAATTTCAAACTAAGGAAAATCCTCTGGAAGAGAATCTTAGCTTCTATGAAGAGCCTGTGGACTACGATGAGTTGTTGGAGACTTTGAATGGATTTTTGCTGGAGAAGCCGAAGGTGAAGCGGGAGAAAGTTCTCTCTTTCGATCGCACACGTGTGCGGAAATTGATCCATCAGACCATTGAAGATTATCGCAAATAGCACAAAGGAAAGGCTCCGTTTCAGGGAAACATCGTGTCGACAGCTAGATTGAGGGCAAGGATATTCACTCGGGGCGCGCCCAAGAAGCCAAATTGCGGTTCTTCGATGAGCGAAGAGATGAGGGTGGAGAGTTTTTCTTTACTGGCAGTGTCGAGTTTGCGAGCGCTCAGAACCCTTGGCACTTGAAAGAATACGGCACTGGGGCTGAGGTGAGGATCTAAGCCGCTACCGGATGCTGTCAGTAGATCGTCGGGAGCGTTGGGACCGAGTAGCATTCTCCGTTTATTCACTTCGTCACGCAAGGCTGCACTTGTCGGACCAAAATTACTGGCGCCCGAAGGTAGGGTGGCATAGTCCGTTGCCGAGGGTCGCGAGTGAAAATAGCGGTCGGAGCTAAATTTTTGTGCGATCAATTTTGAGCCGATGATCTTCCCATCTTTTTCGATCAAGCTGCCGGCTGTCTGACTGGGAAAGAAGACTTGTCCGATGCCGAAGACCAGCAGGGGATAGGCGATGCCTGTGAGTACGGTTAAGACCAGAAAAATGCGTATGCTAACGATCAGAGTTTTCATACAAGTCCCAGTGTCGAAATAAGCACATCGATAATTTTAATACCAATAAAAGGTGCGATGATGCCGCCTGCGCCGTAAATTGCGAGATTGCGTCGCAAGAGATAGCTGGCACCGACGGCTTGATAGCGTACCCCCCGCAAAGCTAGGGGAATGAGCATGATGATGATCAAAGCGTTGAAAATGACGGCACTCAAGATCGCGCTTTGCGGTGAAGCAAGATGCATGACGTTGAGTTTTGCCAGAGGACCGGCTCCTCCTGAAATAGCGTACAGCGTGCCAAACATGGCTGGTAGGATGGCAAAATATTTTGCCACGTCGTTCGCAATGCTGAAGGTGGTGAGGGCGCCACGCGTGATGAGCAGCTGTTTGCCGGTTTCTACAATCTCGATGAGTTTCGTGGGATTGCTATCGAGGTCGACCATGTTACCGGCTTCACGGGCTGCCTGAGTGCCGGTGTTCATAGCGACGCCTACATCGGCTTGGGCCAAGGCAGGCGCGTCGTTAGTGCCGTCGCCGATCATACCGACCATGTGACCTTTAGCTTGTTCCTCACGAATACGTTTGAGTTTTGTCTCGGGAGTGGCCTCGGCAATGAAATCATCGACGCCCGCTTCGGCTGCGATGGATGCTGCGGTGAGTGGGTTGTCACCGGTGATCATGACGGTNNGCAAAGCGTTCGCGGATGCCGCCTTTTACCATATCTTTGAGAACGATAATGCCGAGTACTTCACTGTCTTCGGCTACGGCGAGTGGCGTGGCACCGGACTTAGCAACTTCATCAGCAATCGCAGAAGCGTCTTGCGGAAATTTGCCCCCTTTGCTTTCGACGAGTTTACGAATCGCCTCGACTGAGCCTTTGCGGATGCTCTGGGTTGAGCTTCCTGAGGGATGAATGATGTCGAGTCCACTCATGCGGGTTTGGGCTGAGAACGGTACGAATTGTGCATTCAAATTCTGTAGGTCGCGCCCCCGGAGGCCAAATTTTTCCTTGGCCAGGACTACGATGGAACGCCCCTCCGGTGTTTCATCGGCGAGTGACGCAAGTTGCGCAGCATTCGCCAGACGTTCTGCGGGAATACCCGCGATGACGCGCAGTTCCGAAGCGACACGGTTGCCTAAGGTGATGGTACCGGTTTTATCGAGGAGAAGCACGTCGATATCACCGGACGCTTCGACAGCTTTACCGCTCATAGCCATAACGTTTTTGCGAATGAGGCGGTCGATACCACTGATACCGATGGCTGATAAGAGACCTCCGATCGTTGTCGGAATCAGGCANNAGGCAGACGAGCAGCGAGATCAGTACCGGGACGGAGGCGACGCTGATAAGATCGGTGCCACCAGAGGCCACTTCACTGTATTTGACAAAAGCTTTCAGGGTGACAACGGCAAAAATAAAAACGATCGTCAGACTCACCAGCAGAATATTGAGAGCGATTTCGTTCGGAGTGGCCTTACGCTTGGCACCTTCGACCATGGCAATCATGCG
>PLEQ01000357.1 GCA_003136475.1 Deltaproteobacteria bacterium | reverse complement strand
GCTTTGCTAAAGATGAAGGGCCACGGCTCTCCGACCCCGTGCGAGACGCCCGATCGATGGCAAACTTGGCAATCGATAAATGCCACACGGCCTGGAATTTTGTCGGGGACGCGATTGCGCTTGCCAAAGCCAGCTTGGCTCCTCATCAAACCATGATCGGCTTTGCTGGAGCACCTTTCACCCTCGCTACATATATGATCGAAGGGCAAGGGGGAACCCATCTCGTCGAAACGAAACGTCTGGCTTTCTGTCAACGCTCCCTCTTCAAACAATTTATCTGGCAACTTGCCGAAGTCACCATCGNNATTTGATACCTGGGCTCAGCAATTTGCGCGTCGAGACTTTGCCGAACTTGTCTCGGAAGCTACCGGTTGCATCATTCAGAAAATATCCCAGCAAGTGCCCGTGATCTATTACCCTGGTCAAGGTAGTGATCGCTTGCATGAGCTTGGTGACAGAGTTCCTTCAGTTGTCGCTGTTGACTGGCGCACATCGCTCAGCCAAGCTGATAAAATTTTACGCGAGCAAGGAATCTTCTGTCCCNNACATATTTTTAATGTCGGTCATGGCCTCCTCCCCGTCACCTCCATCGCAGCCTTGACATGGGCTATCGATGAAGTTCGCGCTTTTGCCAAATCCTAATTATTAGCCAATAAAATTGCCTCATTAAAGACTTTTTGCTCAGCTTTCCCCCCACCTGACGAAAAGACTATTCGGTAGATTTTTTGAGGCACCGCATGACACTAGTAAAACTGAGTCTTCTCTTAGCACTCGTATCGTCCTGTCTAACGCGACGTCCAAGTAATGAAGNNGTCCCGTAAGCAACTCAAGCTCGACTAGCCTCGCACTCGCCCCCCTCGAAGTGCCCCTCGAAGATCCCTCACAACTCAATCCCGACTACGCAAAAATTCAGTCGACACCCGTCGCCACCGATACCATTGCGATGATTTCTGTTTCGCTCATAGACATCGACTTTATCAAATGGCAATCCTGTGATGCCTCACAAAGCTGCATATCGGGTTGGTCAAACCGACCGACAACCTTTCTCGTCGCACTCCCCGCAGGACCCCAAACTATTCAAGTCCAACTTTGCTTACGCAAAGATCACTCCACAACTCATGCTGAAGCTTGCTCACCATGGGGCAATGGCTTTGCCTACACGCAAACCCCGCGTAAGAATCCCACTTTACAAAAATGGATGATTCAGCAAGACGCTATTACTCAAAGTTTTAATAATCTCGGTCTCGAGCTTCAAAACGACCTAGAAAATTTTACAAGTAAAGCCACTCAATGTTCCGATCGAAACGAAACCGTTTTGCAAAATATCAAAGCTACTATTTCATACGGCCCCGACATTCTAGCCGATAATCTCTCACACCTCAGCTCTCCGCTGATGACAAGTGCTTCGTCGTCAAACAACGGAGGCAGCCTTGGCTTGGTCGATGACCCAGCAGACACCAACGTTGATCCTATTACAAAAGCTGCTAACCTGAAAAAACAGCTGGATCAAAATTCGATTAATATTGCAAAAATGCAAGCAAGTCCCGCACCTGCGACGGCGGCGGAACAGAAAGACTTAGAGCAATGGGAACTCAAAAAAAACAGGCTCCAATCTGATCTTCAGCAAAAAAACACGACTCTTAAAAGCCAGCTCCAGCGCTTAGAAGAAAGCCAAACTAAAACAACTAATTTTCCTGTAGAAGTTAATAAAACTGTACAGACATCCATTGACTTATCTTTCAAAAAATATGACGCTAAATTTGACACAATACAAGGGTTAAGCCAAGATCAAATCAATCCTGCAAAAAGAGACAAACTCTTAGAGGGTCTTGAATTCGACTCCCTATCTAAATCTCAAGACAGCGTTCAAAAACTAAGAGAGCGTATTGACAATATTACACGACTTAAAGTCGATGAATACACCTGGAATGAGAAGACAGGCTACTTTGCGAGTTTGGTAAAAAAATACAATTCATCTCCTGAAAAATCTCTAAAAGATCTTCTTGTCCAACTGGATGAGGATATCCTCAAAAACACTTTTGAGTTAACCAAAGCAACTCAATTTATAGAAACGAGCAAAAGGACAACAGCTCAAATAAAATCAAAGATTGAAGAGTTCGAAGACGAGATAAAAAAAGATAAAGCCCAATTAGATACCATCAATACGAAAATACAATTAAGTCAAATTCAACTTGAGACGGCGCAAAAACAGCATGTGTCTGATCTTAAAAAATTGGAAGAGGAAAAAACATATCTTAAGGACGAACTAGCTAAAGCCGAAAAATTGATTCCAACTGTAAGCCCCTCCGCTCTTCTTCCTGAAAACAAAAGTGTTACGAGTCTCAACGCAATAATACCGGTCAACAATCAACTTACAGTTAGCAAAACCGAGAAAAATCCATCGGCTTTCGAGATTCAGAACGTGCTTGACGCAATCCTCAAAGATGAACAGTTAAAAGGAGCATTGGAAACCAATGGCCCTTTGCGTTATTCCGTTTTGGACGAAAAATCTGGCGCACTGATTGCTCTCGAACAGAATGGCGGCAAGATCACTATGACACTAAACATCAAACCCACGGACACTAGTGATACACAACTGAAAGCGATTGCTTATCGCGGATCGGACACTACTTTGATCAAGGTCGTCTTTCCAAATCTTTCACAATTTTTTAAAGTCATGACGAGTCTTAAAAATCTGAATGAGCAACAATTTGCGCAAGTTCTAACACAGTTGATTCGCCAACAAACACTTGTCGATAAAACCGCTGGCGGAAGCATCTTAGCTTTGCCAGCCCCAGAAGTTCCGACGCAGAATCCAAGNNATTAGCTAGCGAAGCAATTCCGAAGGAAGACTCCCCGCAGACTGCGGAAATTCCAGCTGCCAAAGAAGGCAACAATTTCGGAACTGCGGCGAAGGTGGCTGTAGGCATTGGGACCACGGTTGTGATCGGATCTATTGTCACGGCAAGTTTAGCGGGTGCGGGTGTGGGAACGGGAGGGTTTGGCTTAGCAAACTCCTGTTTTGCGGGCCAGCTATCTACCCTGCAGAGTCAAATTGCGAGCGTGCACGACAGAGCTTTGACGCTCTATAACGAGGAAGACACTATACAATTTTTGATTTTAGACCAACTTGGGGTCATCGACGACTTGCTCAGTCCCCAAACGGCCCCTAAGGTCCGCGCGCAATGACTAGAGTTTTGAACTGCCAAGAAACGTCCGCAGTTTCTCACCCGCATCGTTGCGATGTTTAGCTAGGCTCGCCAAGGTTCCGCTTTCAAATTTGGTATGCAAACTTTTTTTCAAAATAAAAGTACATTGAAGTTTTACGAGATCTTGGGGGTTTCGATC
>PLEQ01000246.1 GCA_003136475.1 Deltaproteobacteria bacterium | reverse complement strand
GAAATAAGAGTGTTCACATTTGGCATATCCACGCCAGATTCGATAATTGTCGTGCAAACCAGAACATTAAATTTTTGTTCAATAAAATCTATGATGATTTGGTCAAGGCTTTCATCCCGCATCTGGCCATGAGCCGTTCTAATCTTAGCGGTCGGAATTAATTTTTTCAATTCCTCACCACGCTTTGCGAGATCTTCCACGCGATTATGGACGTAAAAAACTTGCCCGCCCCGCAAAATTTCCGACTCAATTGCTGTTTTTACGAGGCGTTCGTCAAATTGAGACACGACTGTTCTCACAGCCATGCGATTTGCAGGAGGGGTCGTGATCAGCGAAATGTCGCGCAGCCCTAGTACGGCCATATGCAAGGTTCGCGGAATGGGTGTGGCAGAGAGGGTCAGTATATCAATATTCGCTTTGAGCTGTTTAAACTTCTCTTTCTGCATAACGCCGAATCGCTGTTCTTCATCGACAATGAGCAAGCCCAAATTTTTGGGTCGNNCAATACGATGTGTTCCAACAAGAAGGTCGAGGGTCCCTTTTTCAAAGGCAGCAAATATTTCCTTCTGTTTAGATTTCTTGATAAGACGGTGCGCTTGGCCCAGGTTGACTCCGAGTTTTTCAAGGCGAAAACTAAAATTATAGAAGTGTTGGTAGCAGAGCACCGTCGTCGGGACCAAGAACATGACCTGAAAACCTTCCAGAATAGCTCTTAACGCTGCCCGTAGAGCGATTTCCGTCTTGCCAAAACCGACATCTCCGACCACGAGTCGGTCCATCGGGTGCACCCCTCTGAGATCTTCTTCAACTTCTTCTAAACATCGCAATTGATCCGGTGTTTCTTGGTAGGGAAAGTCTTCTACAAAACGATCGAATGTCTCTCCCGGCAAAGAGAATGGATGACTACGCAAGAGCTTTCTTTCAGCATGAATCNNTTCTTGGATGGATTTTTCCACCTTAGCTTTTCGGATTTTGAAAGCATCTCCACCTAGCTTATCGAGGGTCGGGGTTTGATTGCCTTCCGCTTTTTTATACTTCTGCAAGAGATTCAGCCGGTCGACAGGTAGATAGACCCTATCTGCACCGCGATATTCAAGAATCAGAAAGTCGCCCCTAACCGCTTGTACTTCGATTTGAGTCATTCCTTTATAGCGACCAATACCATGGTCGAGATGAACAACAAGGTCATCTACTGCGAGGTCTTTAAAGGATGACAGAAGATTTTTGAGTTTGCGATTTGCGGGAAGCGCACTCCGTTTTTGACCACCAAAGAGTTCCTGGTAGGGGAGGAGCCAAACATTTTGCTCCTCGTCTCTGAGCGGTGTTGAAAGCGAGCCGTTGGTCAGTAGAACTGAGTGCTTGGCCAAGCGACCCAGGCATAGGGCATTTACAGCCTGAGCATCGAAACGCGGCTGCTCTATGTCGAGTAAAAAACTTGTGGCCTCGAGACTTTTAGCGTTGCTTTCGCAAAAAATAAGAACCGACCCACCTGCCTCGAGAGTTTTATTCAATATCGCGAGCCATTCCTTTCTTTTTTTGGATTTATCGAGATCTTTAGTGTAGACGTGGTTTTCCTTACGAATAGCCCAGTGGAGGATCGTTGCTGAAGGGTTTGCCAAAGGATTTTCGAATTCGAGGGTCGGAAAGATCTGCATTTTTGCCCGTAGATCTTTGGCATTAAGGAAGACTTTTTCGGGCTTAGATACCGCATGGCTTCCTTCTTTGTCTTTCAAGAAAAGATGCTGAAGACTCTCTGAAAAATCGTTGAAGGCTTGCAGGCACCGATCGACGGATTGGGGAAAGATAAAGAGGTTATCTTTGTTTAGATAGTCGATGCAGGGCTGCATCTCATCGAGGAGCTGAAAAGTTAAGGAATCGAGCATGGGCAGCCGCTCGTTATTATCGAAGGAAGCCATGAGNNGGCTATAACAAGCTCGGTACTGGTTTCTTCCGAACGTTGCGTTTCCGGCGAAAAGTAGCGAAGCGATTGCACGCTTTCTCCCAGCAACTCAACTCGAACGGGCCGGGCTTCCTGCATAGGAAAGATATCGACGATACCGCCTCGAATCGAAAAGAAGCCTCGGTCTTCGACGCGAAGCGTTAATTGGTAGCCATGCTCCTGCATTTGCTGAGTAAATTTATCTAGCTCAAGGGTACTCTGGGGCTCAATTGCCAAGCAAGAGTTTAGAAATTGGGCTTGGGTCAAAGTTTGTTGAGCGAGGGCGGGGAGCGTGGTGAGGATAATCTTTTTTTTCTTAGATTTTAGCAAATGGTAGAAGCTTCGGAGTTTTTCTTGCCGAGTGAGCAGATGGTTTATATATTTCTCCGGCCCCCACACGAGGTAATGGGGAAGCAAGCAAAGTTCGATGGCCGTCTCATTGTCCAGAAAGATGCGTTTGATGATGTCTTGCCAAATAAAGATGTCTTTTTGATGAGGAAAGACAAGAATTAAGTTGTGTTGCACTTCATCGCTTAGAGCGAGGCCTCTCAAAAGCACTTCCAAAAGACTGTGGGGAGTACCTAGCACTTGCACGAGGCCGGAATCATGAGTCTTCAAAAAGTGCGTCAGTTCCCTGAGTAGCGTGTAGATTCCACTTATTTTTTTCATGAAAACCTCTAGTCGCCCATCATAATTATAGAAGAAATATTGACTTCAAAGTGCCAGCTCTTCAATATCTAGACGTTTATCACGGGTTCTAACTAGGAACCTGCCACGGATCCAGGGTGCCTCGTCGGGAGGCAGAACCTGAAAGTGGTTATTTAAAATCAAGTAGATGACAAGGAGTACGCTGTGACCTTTGAACTACCTAAGTTACCCTACTCAATGGATGCTTTAGAACCTCATATTTCGAAAGAAACTTTGGAATTTCATTATGGCAAGCACCACGCGACCTATGTGAACAATCTTAACAAGTTAGTCCAAGGTACGGAGTTTGCAAATGCGAGTCTTGAAGAGGTGATTAAAAAGTCTTCGGGTGGCATTTTCAACAATGCCGCACAAATTTGGAACCATACTTTTTATTGGCATTGCCTTTCGCCACGCGGCGGCGGAGAGCCGCAGGGAAAACTCGCCGAAAAGCTCACGAAGTCTTTTGGCTCGGTGACAAAGTTCAAAGAGATTTTTTCTGAGGCAGCCGTTACGCTGCNNGCCAAAATCGTGACGGAACTTTGGAAATCACGAAGGAAGGCAATGCTGGGAATCCTCTCGTTAAGGATCAGACCCCTCTTCTAACATGCGATGTGTGGGAGCATGCCTACTATATCGACTACCGCAATGCCCGCGCTAAATATGTGGAAACGTTCTGGAAGCTCGTGAACTGGTCATTTGTTAGTGAAAATCTGAAGGGCTAAATTCAAGCTCACTCTTTGCATCGCCATGAGTCAGAGCATGGACGGCTTCTTTAAGCGGCTTTTTCTCATAAATGACTTGATAGACCGAGTGAATAATCGGCGCACGTACACCAAGCTTAACGCTTAGCGCATAGGCTGAGTGGGCGGTGGTCACACCTTCGGCAACGGCGTGAAGGGAGCTAAGAATGTCTTCGAGCTTCTCACCTTTACCCAAGCGAAAGCCGACACTAAAATTTCGACTTTTTTGTGAGGTGCACGACAGCAAAAGATCGCCGATGCCACCCAGCCCATTGAAGGTGAGGGGGTTTGCGCCGAGCTTGACCCCAATGCGTGAGATTTCGGCAAGGCCTCTAGTAATTAAGGCTGCCATGCTGTTGTTCTGAAACCCAAGCCCTGTGCAAGCACCTGCGGCAAGTGAGATGACATTCTTAAGAGCTCCGGCAACTTCTAAGCCGATCGGGTCTTTGTTTGTATAAACTCTAAACAACGGCGAGTGAAAAACTTCCTGCACTCTCTTGGCTATTTCAGGATTTGCACTGGCAACTGCAATGCCGGTAGGCTGGTTTTCGGCAATTTCCACCGCGAAGCTAGGACCCGATAGGACGGCGAGAGATGATGTCAGGTCTGTCTCTAGTTCCTGTTGGATAATTTGCGAGGGAAAACAAAGCGATTGGACTTCGATTCCCTTGACCACGCTGACCAGAAGTGGTTGTGTGTGGTGAAATGAAGCTTTGAAGTTTATCAAAACTTCTCGAAGCACTTGCGTTGGGATCGCAAGTACGATCATCTCGGTCTTCATAAACTCGGCAATNNTGATCTTTTCAGAAAGATCTATATGTTCGAGATAGCTCGGATTGCGGTGGTAAGAGTTGATCGCTTCTGCGAGACTTGGTGTATGGGCCCAAAGATAGACTTGGTGACCTTGGCGCGCGAGATGCACCGCAAGGCTTGTTCCAAAACTACCAGCGCCCAAGATAGTCACGGTTCGTTTCACTTTACTTTGCATGTATTATCCCTTACGAATTCTGTATACTGTAGAGCTCACGTAACTTTTCTGTAGGATTTCCAGTATGAATCCTTACTTACCGATCCTGATCATTCTCGCTTTAGGCGTTGGTTTGGGGCTTGTACTTTCAGGGCTCTCCGCTCTTATGGGGCCTAAAGATCCAACCGCGAGCAAAAAAGAAGTCTTTGAGTGCGGAGTTCCTCCTGTATCCAGTCAGGACAGAATGAGCGTCAAATTCTATTTAACCGCTATACTATTCATCCTTTTTGATATTGAAACGGTTTTTTTATATCTGTGGGCGAAAGTCTTTCGCTCGCTCGGTTGGTTTGGCGTCGTAGAAATGGCGATTTTTGTCTTAATCTTAGTCGTCGGCTACATATATGTGCTTAAACGCGGAGCTCTCGAATGGGATTAGATGCGGTTTCCCCAGATCTGCCCTTTACCGTCAATCTTATTGCAACGCTCGTCAAGATTCTTGTCATCTTTGCCATCGCTCTACAAATCCCGCCTATTATGGTTTGGCTTGAGAGAAGAATTCCCGCACTCATGCAGCGACGCCGGGGTCCAAACCGGGTCGGAATCTTTCGCTGGCGACTCTGGGGTCTACTGCAGTCCTTTGCCGATGCCATTAAACTGATCTTTAAAGAAGAGTCGGTGCCGGAGGGCGCCAATAAGTACTTTTATCATTTGGCCCCAGTTTTTAGCGTCTTTCCAGTTTTTTTAGTGCTTTGTGCGCTACCTTTCGGCGAAACGATCGAGCTCGGTGGCTACCTGATTCCACTCATTGTGATTAAACTTAACGTCGGTTTTCTCTTTATTATTGCTATGGCTGGTATGCAAATTTATGGCATCACGCTTTCCGGGTGGGCCGCCAACAGCAAATTTTCACTCTTAGGTTCCTTGCGCGCCTCCGCCCAAATGATCAGCTATGAAATTCCCTTAGGCCTTTCTCTCATTCCCATCGTCTTGGTTTTCAACACACTGGACCTTACGGAGATTGTACGTCAGCAAGCACAGGTGTGGACTTGGGGAGTGTTTCTTTGTCCGTTGTCTTTTCTGATTTTCCTGATTTGCATGTTTGCTGAGACCAATCGTACGCCTTTCGATTTGGCTGAGGCTGAAAGTGAGCTTATTGTTGGCNNGGCATATTCCTTTCGTCTCGCGACAGTTATTGCTAAGTTTGCTGGGTAGCGAAAACCTCGTAGCTTTTGTCGGTATTCTGACGTTATTGCTCAAAGCTGCGTTCTTCATGTTCTTCTATATTTGGGTGCGTTGGACTATTCCCCGCTTTCGCTATGATCAACTTATGAGTTTGGGGTGGAAGTTTCTGCTTCCCCTCGGACTGGTCAATATTGTTGTTACTGCTGGCTTTTTAGCCATGAAGTTTTAGTGAGAGAAAAGTCGCATGAATGAGCTGATAGTTTTTGGGGGTCTAGCGGGTCTGATCACTTTGTGTTCTGTTCTCGTGGTAAGTCTAGCGAACCCAGTGAGTGCTGCTGTTTTTTTAGTCATCGACTTATTTTTGCTCGGTGCTTTGTATGCGTCTCAAGGCGCCGACTTCGTTGCCGCTATTCAGATCATTATTTATACAGGCGCTATTTTGGTGCTTTTCCTCTTTGTCATTATGATTCTCAATCTGGATCCCCAACATCTTTTACTACAACGCTGGCGTTTTTTAGAAAAGTTCTCTCTGGCGCTTGTGGTTGCTGGGTTCGCTTTCATTGGCTTCAAGATGTTGGAGATGCCGGCAACAAGCGATCGCTTAGCCAATCATCCGATGTCTGACAACACGCAAGACCTTGCTCTCATGCTATTTAGAAATTATCTTTGGCCTTTTGAAATTGTTTCGATGCTGATCTTGCTCGCCATAATTGGCAGCATCTCCATCGCGCGTAAAAAGAAAGCGGATTTCTAGGTCCATTGGGAGGACGAGTTTCATGCCAATCCAGTTCTATTTTTGTCTGGCTTTAGTCATGTTCGTTTGTGGTATTTGTGGTGTTTTGTTTCGACGCAACATCATTTTTGTTCTTATGGGAATCGAGTTGATGCTTAATGGCGTCAACCTTGTTTTTGTATCAGGTTCAACGTTTCTGAAGAACCTTGATGGACAAATCATGGTGTTCTTTATTGTCACGGTCGCAGCATGTGAAGCGGCCGTGGGTCTAGCTATGGTGATCGCACTATTTCGGCGTTATGGCACGATTGCAACCGATTTTTATCGAATTTTACGAGGCTAGCGAGTCAGGGGAAACATATGCTTCTTTGGTGTCTTCTTGCTTTCCCCTTAGGGGGTGCCATCCTTAATGGCTTGATACTTCCTCGACATAACAAGGTGCTCTCGCACTTTGTGGCTGTTGCGGCAATGCTAGGCGCCTTTGTGTGTGCTGTGTCGTTATTCCTAACGATGCTTGGCGAAGACAGCAGTCCGAGCCTTCAGCTAGCATTTTCGTGGATCCGGGCAGGTTCCCTCGATATTGGAATGGAATTCGTACTGGACCGTCTATCCGGTATGATGTTGCTGATCATCACTGGCATTGGGTCTTTGATTCACCTATACGCCGGTGGGTACATGACGGAAGAGAAGACGACTTATCGCTTCTTTGCTTATTTGAATCTTTTCGTTTTCATGATGCTACTCCTCGTCCTTGGCAATAATATGTTGGTGATGTTTATTGGGTGGGAGGGGGTTGGACTCTGCAGTTATCTGCTCATCGGTTACTGGTTCGAACACAAACCTAATGCCGTTGCCGGTATGAAGGCCTTTGTCGTCAATAGAATTGGTGACTTAGGATTTTTACTGGGAATTTTTCTAACTTATAAATCTTTCAATACGCTCTCGTTTTCTCAGCTCCATGAAATCCTGGCAAATCCGCAAACGCTCCAGGAGCCAGCACTTGCAAGTATAGCTTTGATTGGCCTTTGTCTTTTTGTCGGAGCGTGCGGCAAGTCCGCGCAAATTCCACTCTACATTTGGCTACCGGATGCGATGGCTGGTCCCACGCCTGTTTCTGCACTGATCCACGCGGCCACCATGGTNNCCATGGTGACCGCGGGCGTCTATATGATGACGCGCATGCATTTCTTGTACTACCTTGCGCCATCGACGATGATGGTGATTGCGGTCGTTGGTGCTCTAACGGCTTTGTTTGCGGCATCTATAGCACTCGTACAAAATGATATTAAGAAAGTCCTCGCCTACTCTACAGTCAGTCAGCTTGGGTTTATGGTACTGGCGTGTGGGGTCGGTGCTTTTGATGCGGGTGTCTTTCATCTGTTTACCCATGCTTGTTTTAAAGCTCTGCTCTTTCTCGGAGCCGGCAGTGTTATTGTAGCTATGCACCATAAGCAAGATATGCAGGAGATGGGAGGCCTAGCTAAATACTTGCTNNTCACACATGCGGTATTTCTGATTGGCGTCCTTGCCATTATAGGTTTTCCTGGTTTGGCTGGTTTCTTTTCAAAAGACGAAATCCTTTGGCGCGCGTTTATATTTCCGCAAATCGGATGGGTTTTGTGGAGCATGGCTGTTCTTGCTGCGATGTTTACGGCTTTCTACATGGTGAGACTCCTGTGTCTCACTTTTTATGGTAAGAACCGTAGCGATGAGCACACGCGTCATCATTTGCACGAAACGTCTGCTATGATGTGGGCCCCGCTCGTCGTACTGGCGGTACTTAGCTTAGCCGTGGGTTATCTTGGTGTTCCGAATTTTCTGGCCGAGATTTTTGGAGGCAGCAATTTATTCGAACACTATCTCGCTAAAGTCGTCCATGTCCCTAATGTCGCTTTTTGGTCGTTCACTCAAGAGCATCATCCTGCGNNACCTGCGAGCTTAGAATGGACGATGATGCTGGCGTCAACGGCACTGGCTCTAAGTAGTGCAGGTCTGGCCTTTTTCCTTTATCGTCGGGGACCGACGCCATTTTTAGCGAGAGCTAAGGTTCGCTATGCGGGAGTGCATCGCCTCCTCTTGAACAAATATTGGGTAGATGAGTTTTACGAAACGATCATTATAAACCCACTCAAGGAATTGAGTGATTTCTTGTGGCGCATCGTTGATATCCGGATCATCAATGGTTTTATCAATTTTGTGGGTCGAGCACTGATGTTTCTAAGTGGGCTTACGAGTTTTCAGATTTCAGGGGGCATGCAGCGTTATGCTGTTGTTTTCATGATTGGGCTCGTGGGACTTATTTTCTTGGTAATTCGTTAGGGAGCAAGCTGCGGCAATGACTGACTGGCTCGGTATACACATTTTATCTTTTATTACTTTTTTGCCTCTTTTTCTCGCCTTGCTTGTCCTTGCGTCACCGACGCAACGCTTGGCGCATGGGCTTGCCATAGGTGGGTCGCTACTGAATTTCCTGGCCTCTCTCCACCTTTGGTACCATTTTCAAGTCGATACGCCTTCTCTTCAATTTGTCGAGAAATACACTTGGCTACCTTCGTTGGGTATTCAGTTTTTTGCTGGCGTCGATGGTTTGAACCTCTTGCTCATAATTCTCTCCTGTTTCCTTACGCCCTGTGTGCTTGTGAGCCTTTGGGGCAGCACCCAACCCTATTTGAAAGCCTTTCTTGCGGCTTTACTCGTCTTGGAAACCGGCATGATCGGCGCGCTTGTCGCCTTTGACCTGGTCTTCTTCTATGTATTCTGGGAACTCATGTTGATACCGATGTATTTCATCATCGGTATTTGGGGTGGCAGCAATCGCATTTACGCGACAACCAAATTTATCATTTATACGGCCTTTGGTTCCTTACTCATGCTCGCTGCTGCGATTGTGCTCTATATCATTCACTTTCGTGAATATGGCTTTTACTCCACGAATTTGCTGGATCTCTACAAAGTTACGAGTATGGATTTTCACACGCAAAGCTACTTGTTTCTGGCTTTTGCTCTCGCTTTTGCTATTAAGGTTCCCATCTGGCCCTTTCACACTTGGCTGCCCCACGCTCACACGGAAGCGCCGACCAGCGGCTCTGTGATCTTGGCTGGCGTGCTCCTTAAAATGGGGACGTATGGCTTTCTACGTTTTGCTCTTCCTCTTTTTCCAGAGGCACTCGTACATTATTCGCCCTTGCTCCTGGGGCTCGGCGTCGTGGGTATTATTTACGGAGCGCTTATGGCTTGGATGCAGCAAGACGCCAAGCGCTTAGTAGCCTACTCCTCAGTTTCCCACTTAGGCTTTGTGGTAATTGGCTCGGTGGTCATTCTCAACGATAAGCTTTCTGAGGAAGCCCTCACCGGGGCTCTCTATCAGATGATCAACCACGGTATCAGCACAGGCGCTCTCTTCTTTTTAGTGGGGATGATCTACGAGCGCAGACATACGCGCTTGCTCGCGGACTTCGGAGGTTTAGCGAAAGTTATGCCCTGGTTTGCGTTTAGCCTCATTATTGCAACGTTGGGCTCGATCGGATTACCGGGTACGGGTGGTTTTGTTGGCGAATTCCTCATCCTTCTGGGAGTGTTTAAGTTCAACCCGATAGTGGGCGTTCTCGCTGCCAGTGGTGTGGTCTTAGGGGCCATATACATGCTAAGCCTTGTCTTAAAAATCATTTTTGGCCCGCTCGAAAACGAGGCCAATAAGAACTTAAAAGATATGGGTGCTATCGAAAAAATTTACATGTTGCCCCTGTGTGTCTTAATTCTTCTCATGGGAATCTATCCAAACGTCTTTTTAGATAAGACTCGAGCATCGGTGCACTATCTTGCCGAAAATATAATGCATTATCGTTTGTCTGTAATTTCTGAAGACCAGCGAGCAAGCAATTCTACGAACATAAACATTTCTGACGAACCGTCGGTTGCCAGGTAATTGGNNGCTGTTTTGCTAGAGAGTATCCCCCAAGACTTCTATCGGTCTGCGGCCCCACTTTTTATCATCGCTCTTGCGAGCCTGATAAGTGCGCTCTTTCCTAAGGCGCGTGGGCAAAACCTTGTTCCGATCTATATTTTTAGTGTCTTGGCCCTTTTTGCCGCTTTAGCAGCTCTTTTGATTCCGGTGAGCTCCAAAGTTTTTTGGAAAGGCGCCTATC
The DNA here is from genome assembly GCA_003136475.1 of Deltaproteobacteria bacterium. Lineage (GTDB taxonomy): Bacteria > Bdellovibrionota_B > Oligoflexia > Oligoflexales > Bog-1112 > BOG-1112. Next base: position 92 of record PLEQ01000246.1, on the reverse strand, counting down.
TTGCGGATAATCTTGCCAAACTTGCCCAAGCTTTAATTTTGTCAGTGGCGTTAGTGATCACGATCTTTTTTAAGGAATCCTGTCTTGCCCAG
>PLEQ01000311.1 GCA_003136475.1 Deltaproteobacteria bacterium | reverse complement strand
GATGATGATAGACCTTTTGAAGATGCTCACCCGCAAGAATAGGAACCACTGCCCAAGAGCGTTTGTATTGACGAACCCATTTTTCAACTCGATCGTAGTTCACCATCTCATCGCACGGATCCAGCAAAATCATCCCAGAATCCGGCAGTCGTGCAGCTGGCAGTGTCTTCAACCCGCGAATGAGGCGGAATAGCGAGCGGTACATAGCGATCGGCAAATAGTCATGTACGCGATACTCAGGTTTATTGAGACTCGGAATCCAGGGAATCCCTAAAAATCCCAGCACTTCAAGCACACGCACTCTCTTACTGATTATGAGCGGTGGACTCATCAGAATGACGCGATCAAAAACGATGTCTAATCTTTCCAGAGCTTTTAAAAAAACTATACAACTCAGTGAATACCCGAAGAAGCATAGAGGCAGTTGATGAGTTCGTGCCAAACTGTGAGCTTCATGGATAGCGGAAGTCATGTCTTCTAGCCAAAGAAGATCCCAATCCTTCCTTGTAATTCGTTCCTTAGAGTCATGACCCGAGAGCAGCAAATTCACAACTACGGAAGGATGTGTTGTGAGGAATTTTGCAAGCCCTGTCAGGCAAGCCTGTGAGTTGTTGAGCCCATGACTGATCAACACAACAGCTTTGGGAGCTTCAAAGGACGGACGAATTTCAATTTTACCCCTTATCGGAGCTTTCCGAAGCATTTTCCAATTTCCATGTTTAGGGTACGTGAGAAAGCCAATACAAGTGGCCTAAGATAAACTCCTACTAGGCTCCTATCGAGGTGCTTAGATGGAACCATCTTCAGCACGTGCCCGATTTTTTTCACGAACTTTGGCGATTTCACTACGAATTTGCTCCCGACGACGCCTGATCTCTTTGGAATGATGAAGTTGATGGATCAGATCCTTGCGGAAAATTTCGGCCTGGTGTGTCGGTTGAATAGTAAAGAGGCCGATGTCATTATAATGTTCGATAAGAAGGTTCCACACTTCCGTTTTCTCAATCTCCCAACCTACAAGAATGTGAGCGATCTCCAAATCATGTAGAACTAGAGAGATGATATATCCTTCGAGATAGAACGGTCGAATCAATTTCATAAAGATCCCCTCGCTAGAGGAGCTATCGGCACTTGGGGTTTTTTCTTTAGAAAAAGAAATTCATAAATGATAGCAAATCAAAATGCTTAGCGATCCCAAGGACATGCGGAGCGTTTGTTCTCTGGCATGGCATTTAAAACCAGATCTTTGGCTTCCCGCGTGGGGACAAACAAAGCCATGCGTCCTTCATAATAGCCAAGACGACCGATCGCCATTTGAAGTTTACCACCATAGCCACGTAGCACTTTGCGCGCATAACATTTGTTGCTACGCGGGTGCCCATTACGTTTGCTATATTTAATTTTGCTGCTCAATTCTGTAGCTTGGACACGACTATCATCGATGTTGGGTCGCTCATCCCAAGAACGCGTCATCGCTATAGTTAGCTCGAGATTTCGACTCAAACGGATGAAATTGTAGTCGTCAGCACGGGCTGCTTCAAGGGGGAACTCACCTTCAATTTTCACACATTGGTTGAACCAGTTTTCAGATTGGAAGTCGACCTCGGTGATCTCGACGGTTTCTTCTTTTGAACATAGGATCACTTTATCGAGTTTAGCTTCGGGTCTTTCGCTTTCGGTCTTTTGAATGCGACTTGTGTGGGTCAAGGATTTCTTGCCACTCATGCCTAATTTTGTATTGGCAATTTGAAAGCTAGCCACTAATGGCAGATGATCTGAATAGCCTTTGCCGATATGCGTGGTAAATTTATTTTTCTTTCTAATTTGCCAACGAAAAGGCGTTCCATCAGCATTGAGAAGATGTTTTGCGACTTCGCCAGTTTGACCGACGACCTGGAACGATTGATCGAGATATTGAATGCCATCTTTATTATAGAAATCGTCTGAAATCAGCATTGCCGAGAGAGTCTGTCGTTCTCCGCGAAAACTGGTTTCCCAACGATCATCTTCACCAAGTTCGTACCAGAGATTGTAAAGGAGCGGTGAAGATCTTGATTTAATCATGGTAGTTTCGTCGCTGGTTGCCAAAACTTTTATGGGTGCTTCGTAATAGCTGGAATTTAAGTCACCCGCCACAATGATGCGTGTTCCGGATTCGGCTTGGCGTTCTTCCATAATACGTTGACGCAGAATTTTAGCGGTTTTCACGCGCGTTGCCTCTGATTTGGCTGGACTACCGCGTTTTGATTTCCAGTGGTTATTAAAGATCAGCATTCGGTTGGCACCATCACGAAATTCAACCACCTGAATATCTCGGGCAGAGGTCGAATAAGGATCCTCGGGATCAGAGATAGTGACGGATTCAAGTTCTTTCAAAGGCAACTTGCTAATGATAGCGGGTGTGACAGAGACTGGATTGTCGTCCTTTTGTCGACCCAGGATGAAGTAACGGTAACCAAGTTTTTCAAACTCCTCCCGCAAGACCGACTGCGTGCCTCGCATGTCAAAAACATGGGAGCGATTGCCTGCGCTTTCGACTTCTTGAATGGCAAGAATGTCAGGTTCATGGTNNTGCTTCCAAAATCTTGGGAGTGTGCCAATTGGAGGAATTTGCTGCATAGTCGCTATATTGGAGGTAGCGGCGACCCATGTTGTCGCGATCGCTATCAGGGAGGGTGGCTAGAAAACGACTCCAGGTGTCCGGTGTGTTGTCGGGCTCATCGTCCCATAAGTTTTCCACATTGTAGGACAGAACGCGAAAGACTTCTGCTGCGGAAACTACGGTCGCTACCGATGTAACACACAGACTGATCCCTAGTGCTAAACCTAGTCGCTTTAGCATGCCCTAAACTCCTTTTGTTAGGCTTCATGTTGGCTTTTTGATTTCTCAATCTTATATGAGCGCTCCTGCTATAAAAAAGGAATTCACGCTTCCTTTTTTAAGGTCAAAAAGGCTTGGAACTTTAACTTTGCGATAAGGAACGACTCTGTTAGGATAAAAAATCCTCTCAAACGCGTTTTCGTTGATCCCGTATAAAGCTAAGTTGCTATGATAAAAATAGAAGATTTCACCGCACCGGTTTTTTTATCTGCGAGCGCGACGCAACGCGAGCCGGCGTCATTGCAAGCTTATGATTTTTCTAAGCTTGAGCAGCCAGAGTGTGCTGGATTTTCGCGACTCAAAGTCCCTAGTTCGAAGAGCCTGAGCAATCGAGCGCTCCTCCTCGCAAGTCTTGCCCGAGGGGATTCTCGCCTTGAGGGTTTTCTACGTTGTGAGGATACACAATGGATGATTCATATTTGTCGTCGCCTCGGGGCCGAAATTAGCG
>PLEQ01000152.1 GCA_003136475.1 Deltaproteobacteria bacterium | reverse complement strand
GTCATTGTCCTGACCGATAGCCACCCTCGTAAGATGGGTCATGCGATTTTCTTGTCTACTTTGCCAATGTGAATATTTTGAGGAAGCGGCCCCCTTTCTTTGTACGTCTTGTTTTGACCGTCTGGAGCTGGCAAGACCGCACTCTGAAATCACCAGTCTTTTTCGCTATAACGAAGCGTCGCGCAAACTCATTCTTCTGGTGAAAATCGAAGGCAACTACCGCGCACTATCCTGTCTGTGTCACTTATTCCTGAATTCCGCACAAGTTGGTGAGCTCAGTCAAAGGAATCAGGTCATTGTTCCTGCGCCGTCTAGCCTTTGGTCGCGGATGCGAGGAAGATTTGATCTCGCCTGGCTCTTAAGTGCCGCTCTCGCCAGACAAACGCAGTGCAAGCTGCAACGCGCGCCTCTCCACCTTTACTGGCAAACGAAGAAACGCTCCAAGCTTGGCGAACGGGAGGGTGTCGAAATTCCATCCCGCTGCGAAGGCAAGCTGCCAGACACGAATACTCTAATCGTCGATGATGTCGTAAGTTCGGGCCACACCTTACGGAGAACAGCACTGGCCCTCAAAAATACCAGGCCGAACTATCTGACCCTGGCGAGTGCTCTCGCCGATTGACACCCACAGAACAGTCGAAAAATTATGAATAAAAAACGAGTATAAAATCTAACTGGAATCCAAACCCACCATTCGATAGAACCTGGTAAACGAAAATTGCGAGGGCTAGAAATGGGGACGACATTATCGACTCACCAAAAATCCGGCATGACACCTATGCTCCGCCAGTATTTTGATCTCAAAGATCGCTGCGAGGATGCCGTGCTTTTTTTTCGCATGGGCGACTTTTATGAAGTTTTTGGCGATGACGCCGTAGAAATTGCCCCTCTGCTCAATATTGTCCTCACTAAGCGCGAAAAGACCGATAGTGGGGCCACCCCTTTTTGTGGTGTGCCTCATCACAGTGCGCGAAGCTATTGGCTGAAACTTCTTAAACTCAATTATAAAGTCGCAATCGCGGATCAAGTCGAAGATGCCACCCTAGCCAAAGGCCTTGTGAAAAGGGAGATCACTAAGTTTCTAACGCCGGCCTGCATCGACGATCTCGAGGGTTTGCAAGCGGATCGGCCGAATCATCTCATGTTTGTCCACGAAGATCCGGAATCTAAATATTGGATCGTCGGATTAGCAGATGTTTCCACCGGCGAATTGCGGGTCGGAGATGCTAAACAAGCNNCCCAAAGAAGTTCTCATTCGACGTTTTCTCATCCCGGTTCTCAAAGAGAAACTTCTAAACTATCTGGCTCAAGAAACGATCCTCTTCACCCCGATGCCGGAAGCCATACTGCGTGACCCAACCGCGCAAAAGGCCTTACTCAAAAAAACATTCGGTAACGAGGACTGCTTCAGTTTTCCAGTGCATTCCTCAGGTGCCGCTGCNNTACTTACACACTTGAGCGACTTAAAATTTAGTCTGGCTCAATTTCTGAGCCTCACTCCCTTGCATGAAGCTGAATGTTCCAGTCTCGGCAGTAGTGCTATCAACGACTTAGAAATATTTGCGACCACCCGCTTGCGTCAGCAAAAGGGTTCTCTTTTTCATGAAATCAACTACTGTCTAACACCTATGCGTGCGAGACTTTTGCGCTGGAGTCTCGTAAATCCCCTGCTCAAAAAAGAGAGCATTGAAGCGAGTCATGAGTGGATTGCTAGTTTTCTGTCCTTGGGGGAAAAAAAATTAGAGACCTTTCGGGAAATTCTTAAGGGCATCGTAGACATTGAACGTCTTTTCGTCAAATTGGTTTCGAAAACGATAAAAGCCCGAGAGTTAGCCGCAGTTCGCGACAGTCTGGAAAAAATTGCTAAGCTTGCTCAAGTTTTGAGCTTAGAATCGCAGCTTTTAAACTCTGAGCTCAAAGAGCAATTTTTAGACGCCGTAAAACTTGGGCAAGACACGCTTGATCACTTAAAATGCACTTTGAAAGAAGAGGTCGGACTCATCGGTAACGGCAATGAAGTCTTTGCCCAAGGCTTCGATTTAACGCTCGATTCAAAAAATGAGCTCTCGCAAAACGGTGAAAAAAAAGTTGAGGAATACCAAGAAATCCTCAAAAAACGGACGGGTATTGGTAGCTTAAAGATTAAGAGTCACAAAAATTTTGGTCTTCTTGTCGAAGTTACCAAAAGTCACCTTGGAAAAGTTCCTGAGCAGTTTATAAGAAGACAGACGATGGTGAATTGCGAGCGGTTCCTAACTGTTGAACTGCAGGAGCTAAGCGACGCGCTTCTGCACGCCAAGGAGGAAGCTTTAGGTCGCGAATTGGCCCTTTTTGAGCAGCTTTTACAGACTTTAGCTGCGTACTCGTTTGGCATGCGGGAAGTGGCAAAGGGACTTGCAAAATTCGATATGGTGCTATCCTTTGCCTGGCTGGCTATTCAAAAAAAATANNTGCGCCGTTCGCCATCCGACGGTTGAGAGTTTTGTAGGCACGCATGATTATGTGCCTAATGATATTGTCCTGTCTGAACCTCAAAAACATATGCTCATAACGGGTCCCAACATGGGGGGTAAGTCGACGACCATGCGCACGGTCGCGATTTGTGCCATATTGAATCAGTGTGGATCTTTTGTCC
>PLEQ01000145.1 GCA_003136475.1 Deltaproteobacteria bacterium | reverse complement strand
CATGGAGGCAAGTTCTGCAATGGCTCGCTGGATCAGTTCGGCAACTTTAACGGTAGAATTTCTCAAATATCTTTGTGGCATACGCGCTACCCCCGGGTTGCTATTCAGGCGATGCTCTCATGTAGTAGGGAAGACTGCTGCTCACCACGTCGCCGACGAAAGGGGTCGAGTATGAGCATATCGAAAAGAAGCAGACCTACTCCCGTAGTAATCATGGAGTCCGCCCAGTTGAATTTAGGAAACTCGTAAGTCCAAGCTGCGGTATCAAAAGCTAAGTTCAAGAAATCGATCTTAAAATTCAAGCGAAAAGGCAGTGGCAGAACCCACCGAAAGTCTAGGAAATCGACGACATAACCAAAGCGAAGGCGATCTGCAAAATTACCGATGGCCCCCGAGAGAATCAGGACTAAAGCGAAACGTGCGAGCCGGTGGTTAAAAGGTGTCGACCACAAATAATAGAGAATAATGATCACGGCAAAGAGGGTCACACAGTGGAAAAAGGGCACCCGTATACGGTCATCCCATTCCGAAAGCATGCCCCACGCAGCCCCTTGATTGCGCACATAAGTCAAATTGAAGCCCAGGAAGAACTTGTCCTGTGTGTGATTCTTTTCCCCCAGCACAAAAATTGGGATAGAAGCGCCCCGATATTCTTTCAGGCTCTTGGGGGAAGACCACAGCAGAAGGTCTTTTTGAGCCATGTTTTTCGTTGTTAAATCAATGCCTATAGATCCAATAAGGATTACGAAAAGTGTCAGATAAGAAAAGATTTTGGCTTTTTTCAAAAGGCGACTCCTATGACTTGGCTCCGAAAATGAAGGCTCTCACATGTCGTATATCTTATTAGAACGGATCGGCAAGAAAAGTTGCAATGAAAAATGGCTACACGCTCACTGCGGAAGTGCGGGTAGTTCCCCAAGCGCGCGCAATTGGTTGTCGGTATCAATAAGCTGTNNTCTTAATTGGGGCGAATTTTTCTTCGGCAAGACAGAGTTGCGAAACTGAGGCTTCGGGATTCGAAATGGTACTGATCGCGTCAGACAGCACGGCTACAGACTGCATAGGATTCATGGATTCAGCCATCATTTTGATCGAACCTGCCAAGGTTCCCACTATGGAACAGAAGGTCGCAATGGGCAGGGGTCCTGATTGTGTGGTCTGGCCAGGACAGAAGGCGTCTTTCTGAGCCTGGGTCATATTGGTGGAATTTTTCAAATTATTCACGCAGGTTTGGTTGACCTCCGTTGTTGTGCCGGAATTACAAAAGGTGTTCGCCACGTTATTAAAGGTCTGGGTAGCTGTTGATAGAGTTGACTGCGCCCCGCTAATAAGTTGCTGGCCAACGGAAGTATTTGCAATTTCCGTCAAAAGCTGTTTGGGCGCCCAGATGAAGGCATTCCAAAAAACCCCTTTTATGAGCATGTCGATGACTTGAATTTTGGATTCGTAATACGCGGCATTAGCGGCATCAGACGTCATACAGACCTGGAGATCCCCTGCATAGTTCATATAAGCCGTTTGTTCTTCGGCGCCAGCGCTATTCAAAGCGGTGAGCAGATCTGTTCTTTTTCCAAAAAGGGCTGCCACTTGGGTGTTTATGTAGTCGGAGTTGTAAAGAAGATTGGCATAAGGACCGCAAGTGACATTGGCGTTCAGAGCATGGTCGGGATCTACGCAAGCTTTAAGCGAGATCATGACATTGCCAGCGAACATATTTGGAAAAAGGATTTTATTGAAGGATGTCACATTCTGAATACAAGCTCCACCCGGAGCACAGGGTTGGGTATCCGTCGCCACGCAGGTGGCTGTTGAGTCGGCGCTCGGTTGTTCCGGACAGATTTGCCAAAAAAGGTAGTCGGCCTGACCCGACATAGCATAGCTCACCATCTCCGTCCTGGCTCCTGCTTGCAGGAATTTTCCCACAGCGATATCGCTCACGGCAAGGGTTGAAGCATCGACTTTAACAATTGCAGGGGCTGCAGGCGGCATGGTGGCGCTTGAACTTTGAGTAGAAACCAGGCTTGCGCTGGTGCTTTTGGAATCGCTTCGCGAAGCCGTGTCAGGTTGAGCTGTTGGCGAGCAGGCCGGCAGCAAAGTGATTAAAAATAAAAAGCAGCGAATTTGCAAGAAAACCTCACTCAATTTTGCGTATCGCAATCCGTATCTTGCATAAAGACTACCCAATCGTCATTGGCTCTAAAATTTTCCTCCGTCCAACGGGTCACAGCTGCGGGGGAGTATAGGCTGCTGCCAAACACGAGATTCAAGTTTTGGTTGTCATAGATCGTGCGGTGCGCAACGCTCGGCGTATCGATGGCAACAGTTACACCGGTTACGTTGTACACATTGATTTCTGTGCAAATTTCGAGACATTTGCCGTTGATACCTAAAAGGCCGCTCGTGCATTCTGGCCCACCATCATCGTAGGTGATCCCTAATTTTGAAATGCGCAGATACTCAATATCCCCGACCAAAGCCTGGTCTTCAAGAGTGCCCTGCCAAGGTGTTCCGCCTTGGGGGCCAATATTACTGCTTGTGGATTCATCGATATTCACAACGACAGAGGAGCCCATTTCGAAACGCAAGTCTGGGGATGGACCCAAAGTCGGGGTCGGACATTGATTCCAATTGCCGATGCTTTTAGGCGGGGCAACGTTGCCAGTTAAGGAAATGTAGAGTGTCGTAATCGGCTCATCCGCATGACAGCCTATCAAATCCGTGGGCGCCAATTCATTGTTCAGCATCAAGAGCGTATTCTCGGTTGAGTCCATAGCGGTAGAAAATTGTGATATCTGGCTTTGCGCCTTTAGAATCGCAGCAATCATCTGATCGCCCGTGAGTGGCGAGCTTTGTGCGGCAAATAACGCTTGCTTCGCAGCAAACGCGGTCTGTGATGTCACACTGTCATTGACTTGGGTTTTAATGTTACTGATTTCGGCCGCTGATACCACGCAGCTTGATGAGCTAGCGTTGGCTTGAATGCCGCCTACATTGAGCAAATAACGATAACCAACCCAACTTGGATCATCATAGGTGATCATTGAGCCGCTTATGAGAACGGTGCCCTGGTATTTTAAGAGGACTCCAAAGTTTGAAGAAGGTATGGGCAGCTCAGTGGTCGTACTGCTGGTCGTTGCGGTCCCGGTCCCTGTTGCGCCACCACCGTTAGGCGGGGACGAGGGTTCAGTCGCGCGCCTGAGTTCCAAGCGATACACTTGTTTCAACTCCGGTGGCTCAACGGTGGCATTGGCACCCAGGTTGGAAGTGAACGTGATGGGAACATTGGCTCCCGCGCCGAAGGGGCTGCTTATGTAATTGCCATTAGCGACCAAGATGTATTGACCATTGGCGCTCGAGCTGGGCAGAAGGCTATCCGATCCATCCACGAGCGTCACTAAAATCGGCGACGCGGTGGTGATGGCTGTCAGAGAGCCTGTCGAAGTTCCTGCGCAGTTTAGAGTTGGATCCGCACTTGGGATGAGGGTGTTGGAACTTGCGCAGTCGCTGCGGAGTGTTTGAAGACGTTGACAAAGCAGAGTCGAAATTTGGTCGTCGATCGAATACTGTTCTATGTCACTTTGGGCTTGCGTGGTCAGGCTCGTGTAGGTTTTCTGGAGATCCGCTGGCGACATAGCTTCCAACGCTGCTTTGGTCAAGCTTCCGCTTACAACAACGGTGGCTGTTGTCGTTCCTAAGGACACTTGCCCAGCATTTGCTGGTGCGGCACTCTGACTTCCGCTACCGGAAGGTGTACAAGCGGCGTAAGCCAGGCCACAAATAATAGCCATCACTGTCCGTAAATTGGTAAGCATCTGTTCCTCAAACGAATTCTCATCTTCACGCACGCCCCCCTTATCGGCGGAAAAACCAGAAACTTTATTCAAGATTTTCCCATTTTTTGCGGTAATCAGATGATATTGCTCGATTGTTTTCCAATTTCTAGAAATTTTGAGGGCAAAAGAAGGGAGAAAGAGGATAGGGCTTAACAGTCCTCTCAGTATGATTTGAGAAATACTGAATTTGCTGGCTGTTTTTTTCGCGGATAGAAGCGAAATTTTAAGGGGAGATTCACTTGATGAACGGGAAGCAGATTCGCATCATTTTCCCGTCGAGCGGCTGCAACCTAACGGCACTGCAAAAGTCCGCAAAGGATTTGGAGCAGCTTGGATTTCGGGTACGTTACACGCTTCCCCAGCAGGACGCCAAAATTCTCTTCCAAGCGGCCTCTACTGAAGAGCGCCTTGCGGATTTAACGGAGGCACTCTTTGAGGTCCACCCAACAGCTATTCTCNNCGTCGGCATTGCAAAGTGCTTTGTTTGCAAAATTAGCCTGGCCAAGCATTCACGGTCCGATGCCGGGAACGGAGCTATGGGGACAACATGGGCGGGAGGACCTAACACAGCTCTATCAAATGCTCGCCCAACCTGAGCAAATGTCTGGCTCCATTCCTTTAACGCCTTTGTCACCTATGCAGGAGGCTGAGGGGTGGCTTTTTGGGGGTTGCCTGAGTGTCTTATGCAACTTAATTGGAACCCCTTATTTTCCTCAGTCACTTAAGGGTGCAATTTTATTTTTTGAAGATATCGGTGAGCATCCCGGTCGGGTCTTGCGCATGATGAATCAATTGCTGATGACGGGACTCTTGGCCGCATCTTCAGCGCTGGTGCTCGGGTATTTCGGTGAAGAAACTTTATATGAAAACATTTATCGGGCAATTGCTCGACGCTTGCCTGTACCGGTTTTTACAAGCCAGGCCTTTGGTCATCTTTCTCCAAACTATCCGCTCGTCATCGGGGCAAGGGCTAGGATTAGGAATCAACACCTCTTATGGTCTTATGGAGAGCAATGAGTATGTCGGAAGCTCAGACTTCACTTTACTTCGTAGGCATCGGTGGCATTGGGATGAGCTCGGTCGCTGGTCTTGCGAAAGCTGCTCGCTTTACCGTGTGTGGTAGCGATCAAAATCTTTACCCGCCTAGCTCGCACGTTCTCGAGGAACTTGCTATCCCAGTGTTTACCCCCTATGCGGAGGAGAACATAGAGCGCAACCGAGAGGCCCTCTTCATCATTGGGAATTCACTGTCCCGACAGCACACTGAAGTTGCTGCGATTCTGGCAAAAAATTGCCGATACACCAGTTATCCCCAATTCCTGAGCGAGTATTTTCTACGCAGCACGACGAACCTTGTCGTTTGCGGGACGCATGGCAAGACCACCACGACATCCTTGCTTGCCTATATTTTTGAAGGTTTGGGTCTACGCCCGAGTTATATGATCGGGGGTGAGCCACGCAATCTTGCGCGGGCCTTTGAATACGGATCTGGGAATTTTTTTATTCTGGAAGGGGACGAGTATGACACTGCCTTTTTTGATAAGGGCTCAAAGTTCTTACACTACCGCCCTAATTATATTGTTTTAAACAACCTTGAATTTGATCACGCCGACATTTTTAAAGACTTGGCAGCTGTGAAAAAGACGTTTCACAAGCTTCTCGACCTCATAACCCATCCTGAAAATGTTATAGCAAACTTAGCTGATAGCGGTGTTCGTGAGCTCTTGCAAGAGCGTGGTTGGGGCGAGCGAGTTTTTAGCAGTGCCGAACTCGCTCCTGGTCGCGGGTCCCTTCTGTATCTTCTCGAAAAGCCCAGCTTCGACTCCGCGTCGAAGATGTGGCAGGCTAAATTTCAAACCAAGTTGTGGGGACCACTCGTCGTTCGTACCCAGTTGCCGGGCGCCTATAATTTTGCAAACATCGCTCAGGCGCTAGGCTGCCTTCTTCTCCTTGTCGAACAGGGAAAAATTTCGGCACCAAGCGCCGAGAGCGTTCAAAGCCTGCTGGAGAATTTCCGAGGGGTCAGTCGCCGTTTTGAGCATATCTCTTCCGCCGGCGAGATGAATGTTTATATCGACTTTGCTCACCATCCTACGGCTGTAAAAAACGTCCTAGCCAATTTCCGCGTGATGCACCCTGAACACCGCTTGATAGTGGCTTTCGAGCCGAAGAATGCGAGTTCGCGACGGAATGTTTTCGAAAGCCAATATGTCACGGCTCTAAGTTCGGCTGACCAGGTACTTTTGGCACCGAGTCCAGTGGATACCCGCATCCCGGAGCATGAGCGCATCAACACAGGACGGCTGAGTTCCGCCATCGGAGATCACGCCATTGCTTTTGCTTCGTTCAATTCTCTTTACGAATGGTTAACAAACAACTTGCGTGCTAGAGATGTGCTGGTATTTTTAAGCTGCGGTGATTTTGCAGGACTGCCCCGCCAGTTGGTTCAGTTCCTTGCAAAGAGAGAAACGAGTCGAAAAGGCATAGCTTCTGAAATGCAACACAAGTCGTTATTGTCTTCTTGACTTTATTCTGAAATAGTCGTTCCAATTAAGCACCGTAGAAAACGCTAATTTAAGGAGAAAATGACAATGTTTTTAAAGTCTAAGAGAAGTTTGTTTGCGTTCTTGTTCGCTTCACTTATCGTCCATTCCGCTTGTACGAAAGATGAAGAGGCGATGAAGAGCCCCGTGAAAAATGATTCTCCGAAGTCCGATGAAGCCGCACCTCCTCCACAAGATCAGGCCGCTGCAGAAAGCAACAAGCAGTTTACTCCTGTCTATTTTGACTTCGACAGTTCGGTCGTTAAAGACACGTATCACGACCAAGTTGTATCCATGTCTGAGTTCCTGAAAAGCAATGCTGACACAGTTCAGGTTGCAGGACACGCCGATGAACGCGGCACCACCGAGTATAACCTCGCGCTTGGTTCACGACGGGCGGATGCTGTAAAAAGTATGATGGTTCAAATGGGTGTGTCGGAAGGCAAAGTTACGACCATCAGCTTTGGTAAAGAGCAACCCGTTGATGAGGGCCATAACGAAGAAGCTTGGAGAAAAAATCGCCGAGCCGAATTTCACCTCATGAAATAGGTCCCCGCCTAGGTTCAACAAAGCTCATGTTCCCTTATGAGCTTTAAATTTCCTACTTTTTTCCATCCATGCTATTTCTACTCGCATTAGCGGTTTTTGGAATCTATGGTTCCGCGCCTGCCTTTGCCTAGCTGATCGCTTGAGGCTTCGAAGCTTTCCGGAACCAAGGAAGCGCAACAGGTGCGCCTAAAAAGAACCGTCTGGCCCGCTCCTCAAAAGCGGACTACGCGTTCCGCGATTGCAAACTCACGTTCTGCAGGATAGGTTTTTAGAGGCCCGCTCGTTGAAAATGGGTCGCTGGATTGGGGGAAAAGGTGAATCTAATTGAAACAATACTGATTGTAGCGGTCGGACTCTTGATCGGCATCCTATTCTTTGGTGTATTTTTACATAGAAAAAAATTGGCGATATCGTTTGAAAACGTCCAAAGGGAATCGCAAAAAATTTTGGAGGAGGCGAGGCGAGATGCGGATCAAGTCGTCAAATCGGCGCTGAGCGAGGCAAAGGAAGAGTCGCGGCGGCGGCGGAAGCTATTTGAAGATGAAGCTAAGAAGCGAAAAGACGAGATTGCCAAATTAGAAAAAAAGATCAAAGAACGTGAGCTGACTCTTACCAATAAATTAAGCACACTGGATCTCCGCGAGAAAAACCTCGAGGAGAAGGAAAAAAAACTCGAGCAGGAAGAGAAAAAAAACATTCGCCTGATGGCTGAGAGCGAAGTTTTAATCGCCAAAAATCAGAAAATGCTGGAACGGGTTGCCAATCAATCTGCTGAAGAAGCGCGCAAGGAATTGGTGCATCTCTTAGAGGATGATGCGCGTAAGGAAGTTCAAAAAACTTTACGCACTCTCGAACAAGATACCCATCGCGAGGCTAATACAAAAGCTGTAGAAATTATAAGCTTGGCCATTCAGAGAATCGCGAGTGAGTACGTCAATGACGCGACGGTAACGGTTGTTTCGCTCCCTAACGAAGAGATGAAAGGGCGCATCATTGGCCGTGAAGGACGCAATATTCGCGCCATCGAACAGGCAACGGGTGTGGATCTTATTATCGACGATACCCCAGAGGCGGTCATCATTTCATGCTTCAATCCTATCCGCCGTGAAATCGCTAAAATCACTTTGGAGCGCTTGATCGCCGACGGTCGCATTCATCCCGCACGTATCGAAGAAGCAGCCAGTCGCATAGAACGCGAATTCGAATCGATGATCAAGGAACATGGGGAGCAAGCGGCTTTCGATGTCGGCATTACCGATCTCCATCCGGAACTGATCAACCTGCTCGGCAAATTACGCTTTCGCACGGCGAGTCTTCAATCCGTTCTGCAGCATAGTATTGAAACCGCCCATATCTGCGGCATCATTGCTGGAGAGCTCAATCTCGATATCAAGAAGGCGAAACGCGCGGGCTTACTCCATGACATTGGCAAAGCTGTCGATCAAGACACCGAAGGGCACCATTCCGAAATTGGCGCTCAAATTGTAAAAAAATATGGCGAGAGCGACGCCATCAGCGATGCTATTCGTTCCCATCATAAAGACCCCCTGCTATTTGCCTCGGCTCTTACCGTTGTTCTCAGCGCTGCCAATACCCTGTCTACGAAAAGACCCGGTGCTCGCAAGGAAACCCTTGCGACTTATGTCAAGAGACTTGAAGATATGGAAGAACTCGTCAAGAAATCCAAAGGAGTCGAGAATTCATTTGTCTTACAAGCCGGACGAGAAGTGCGGGCCTTAGTGGTACCTGAGCTCGCCAGCGATGATGATGTTCGCGATCTTTCCTACGAAATTGCTACGAAATTACGCAAGGAGCTCACGTTTCCTGGCCAGATTCGCGTGACGGTTCTGAAAGAAAACAAGTTTGTTGAATATGCCAGCTAAGCTTATCATTGGCATTTATAAGATGGCGGAATTATAGTAAGGGCCTGCTTCCTTGAAACGAAGGCTCCTCTTTTTCAAGTTAGGGATCTGTTTATGGTCATGTGTCTGTTGAATAGTAAGCGGTCGAAACTTGCCTATTGGATTTTGGGCTTGGCTTTCTGCTACTCCGGTTCGGCCTTAGCTTTGTTTCTGGATGGCTCCGGCCACTATGGTCTTCGGGGTATCACGTTGACCAATCCTGCCGCCTCGCCGGATCGAGGTATGCATCAAGCTATTGATCAAAGCTTTCGCCTCCTTGGCGAAGCACGCACCAGCGAAGCCGCCAGCTTCTTTATGGAGTTTCGTCTCTTCCAAAAGCCTCTTGATGCCTATTCCGGAGACGTTGCCGTACCCAGCGATTGCAATGGGGACCTAAACGGTTGCAATAAAGCGAACCAGAGTACGAATGTCACACAGAGCACCCTTGAACCGGGTTACCAGTGGATCATCCCAAAGGTGACGCAATTCTATATGCGTTATGCGTTTGACTACTGCATCCTGGAAGCAGGGCGTCGCAGTCGCGATTGGGGCATGGGGATCTTTCTCGATTCAGGAAAAAGGCCGTTCAGCCTCACATCATCCATATTTGATGGTCTGAGCTGCAATGTGAATCTTCAAAAATTTCAAGATCTCGGCTTTACTTTTGGCTACGATAAACTCGCAGAGACCGGCGCCTTTATTGGTGCTAAGGAACCTGGGGTAATACTGGGACCGGATGATCCCAGTGATGATGTCGATCAATATTTTCTGAGCGTTGAATTCGACGATCGCAAGACCCATGCGAACAGCAAGTTCAACAAGCAGATTGGTATCTATGCAGCCAATATCAAATCCGGGTCTGTCTCAAGCGGTGGTTTAAACACCGATCTTTCTATCGCAGATCTGTATTTGGCTTTCTATTTTTCCAGGGTGTCTTTCCGGAATGAGTTCTTATTCCGCTTGGGTAAAACTTCCGATCCCAATCTTTACTTCTTAGGTGGTGCAACGGAGGACGCGAATGGCAACCCTGCAACGAACAAGGTCAATGCCATCGGTTTTGCGGGTAATCTTGAGTGGTTGGTCGCTGGTCAATCGCCCTCCTCGCTGCAACCTTTCGTTGCGGTGTCCGGCAGCCGACATCTGGCTTTCCTTGAGTATGCGATCGCACCCGGAGATAAACAGGGCTACTACACCAGCGCGAATCGCGACAGCGGTATCGCGATTACAAAACGGAATCAGAACGCCCGTGCCGTGGCTTTTAATGCCAATTACAAACCAGGGTNNAGTTTGATTGTCCCAGGCGTTTTTGATCCTAAACGCGTCATGAACTCCCAGGTCTACAGCATAGGCTATCGCTTTGAAAATAAAGACTATGGGAATTTTGAATCCAAGTTTATTACAGCCTCTCTTCTGCAAGGCCCCCCCGACGAAGTTACGACTTATTATCAAACGCAAGACACGAAACCCATCGGCTACTACGGTTCGAGCCTCGGTTACGAATGGGATCTCAAATATTGGCGCACGCTCAACAACGACATAGATGTCGGAGCTGCAGGTGGGGCCTTATTACCTGGCAAGGCTTGGCAGACGGACGACGAGCAAAAGCCCGTGAATACCTATCTGATTCAAGCTTATATCGTCTACAATTTCTAGGTTCAAACTATGACCTTTGAAGCCGAACTCGATCATGCGGTCCATCGGGTTGATAGCACTCTGGCTATCGGCTTTGTGACTACCGCGGGTGGTGTACTGGAAAATGCCCGCCTCATCTCTGAACAAGACATCCATACTTTCAGAAATACTGTCAAAACCTTGTCCCCGGACAGCTCACCCATTAAAGTTCTCTTTGAAGAAAACGACCGCATTCTCGCATTTTTGACTAAGATTTATGGCGCCAATGGGCTCGCGTTGAATCTTCTGCACCATACGTGGCGACCCTATCTGTTTTCTTGGATAGAAATACTCTCCGAGTGGGGGTTGGAACTTATCCATAAGGGTAAGATGTTTTTCAATAGCCCAATCATCCTTGTGCAGGGGGGGAGTTTTAAAGAACGCAGGCTTTGCTCGCAAAGTCTATTGGACTTGGCTCAACTCGTTTTAGATTTTTGCGGATCCATCCGCAACTTAGAGGCGATATTGTGGTTGCCTTGCTATATTTTCGATCCCTCTGAGGATACAGCGTGCCTAGATGAAGAACTTAGCACCAACTTGGGTTTTCGAGGTATCGATAACAGCTGCTTCTACAAAAACACATTGGATTTTAAAAGACGGCAAGTCTTCTTGGAATTTGAACATTTTTTGCATTGTTTAGACAGCTTTCAGAGCGNNAGCGATCGGGTGCATGCGGACTCGACCTTAGATTTTCAGCAGACAACTTTTTTATCTGAAAATCTTCGTGCGCTTCTCTATCAGCTGGAGACAATTAAGTTGGCATCCTCGAGTTCTTTTTTGTTCTTAGAATTGCGCCGTCAACGTGTTATTTCCCTACTCAATCAGTCGTCTAAAACGCTCCGGCAACTGACTCAAAGTTTCACCACCAATATCAGTAACGCCAAAATGGAGGAGGAGTTTGCTTCCGACGATCTTAAAGCTCGCCTCTGCTTTGAAGCCATGAAACTCGATATGCCAAGTCATGTAGCGGAGGACATTGTGGATAAGTTTTTTGGCTATTGCAGGCACAATCTGATCTTTAGCAAAGATATTATTGCTGCAGAATCTACCAAAATACACCCGCTCTTTAATGGAAGTCTCCTGGCAAGTTTCCAGCGTTTCACCAAGGAGCTCAATCTCAATAACGGTTATGCGCAACAAAAATCCAAAACTCTAAGAGGTCTTGCTGAATTGGAAAAGGCTTTTCAAACCATGTTGGAATCTGTAAAAACCCTAACGATCGCCTCGCTTCTGATCGGGTGTGGGGTAAAAACGGCCCCTCGCAGCGACGTGCTTGAGAGTCCCCCTGCGATCCCCTTTAAAGAATTATCCGTCACGCCTCCGCAGCCAGCGAACGAAACGAAGACCGACGCAGCAAAATCTAGTGTAAGGGGAAAAGACGATGATAATGCAGAACAGCCAAAAAATTGATGGCGTTTGGACCGCAATAGCGACCCCGTTTCACAATGACGGCGCCATCGATTATGCAGCATGGGAACGGCTGTTGACCTTGCAAAAAGAGGCTGAAATTAAGGGTCTGGTGGTCTCAGGCTCGACCGGCGAAGGCCCCACTCTTACAGTTACTGAAAAATTATCTTTGGTCAAACGCGCTCGCGCTTTTCTAGGCAAAGATCTGCGCATCATGGGTGGGATCAGTAGCAGTGACACGGCGCATAGCATGGAGCTTGCCCAACTTTATGAAGAGGCTGGTGCCGACAGCCTTCTGGTCGTAACACCACCGTACAACAAGCCCAATCTTGCCGGATTAAAACTCCATTTTTCAAGCATAGGCGCGAAGGTAAGTATCCCTATCTGCCTCTATCATGTACCGGGACGGACAGCGCACAAACTCGATGCTGCGCTGTTAGGCGAGCTTTGTAAATTAGGCTCTGTGCAAATGGTTAAGGAAGCCAGCGGCGACCTCGCTCTGTTTGCAGAAGCCGTTTTGAATTCCGATGCGAGCTACCTTTCTGGTGACGATACGACTTACTTGGGCAGTCTCGTATACGGCGGAAAAGGTGTGATAAGTGTGATTTCCAATCTTTTTCCCAAAGAATGGGTTGCTATCACAAACGCTTATTGGAAAGGGGACACTCGGCAAATGCAGGTCTTGCATCGCATTCTAAGCCCGCTCAATAAGCATCTCTATTGTGAGTCCAATCCGATTCCCTTGAAAGGAGCACTTGAGCTCCTAGGTTTTTGCGGAGGCTATTTGCGAGCTCCGCTAGCACCCTTGAGTGTAGCAAACCGTAGCTTGCTCAAAAAGATGCTGACGAAAGTTCAGCAAGAGCTTGCGAGTTTGAACGGATGAGCAAAGATTTAAAAAAAGTGTGGATTCATGGCATTTCGGGACGCATGGGGCTCACTCTCGAAGCTGAGATCGCTAAAAGTTTTGGTTGGAAAAATCTGGGTGGCTCCGAACGCAGGACGCCCTTTACGGAACTCACAGCAGGTTTGCGCGATGCGCAACTGGTCATCGATTTTTCTTCGGTGGAAGGCAATGAGATTCTTAGTAAGGCTGTCGAAGAAAGTTCCACCAAAAATCTCAGTTTCTTGATCTGTACCACAGGGCTGAACTCGCAAGAAAAAGAAGTCTGGCGAAGTATGGCGAAGAGTCGTGGCATGCGGCTACTTTTCGCGCCGAATACGAGCATTGGGGTGCTGATGCTGATGAAGAGTGCGCTTGCCGTAGTGGGGCTCAGCTCACAAGCGGGTTTTGATATAGAAATTGAAGAATGCCATCATCGTCACAAATCCGATATTCCAAGCGGCACCACTTTGTTTCTTGCCGAGAGTCTCCACGATGTCTTGCCGTCATCGACACTGGTCACAAACCGCACTGAAATGCGAAACCCCGGCGAAATCGGCATCGTGGCCAGTCGGGGTGGTGGTGTGTTTGGTGAACACCGCATCCGCTTTCTCGGCGATTTTGAGGAGTTCACGCTTAGTCACCGAGCTTTTTCCCGTGAACTCTTTGCAAAAGGGGCTCTTGTGCTTGGCGAATGGCTCTTAAAACAAAAGGCCGGTCTCTATACTTTGCATGATGTCAAAATTGAAACGGCACGCTAGAAAATGGACTTTGCGAGTTGTGATGCAGCGAGACTAGGCACACGGACCAGTTGACTGCCAGTACGAACGTAAGAGAGTGTGTTGGAATAGACAAGGACGGTATCATGCCAAATTCCTGTCCCGTCCGCAGCTTTAACCACGATGGTATAGACACCGGGGGGAACGTTAAAGAAAACTGCAGCTGAGGAATGGGTTGTGTTCAAGCTGATACGCTCTCCCACTGCTTTCTCATTTTGGTCGAGCATAGTAACCTCAACCGTCTGACCCAATTCGCCTTCACCTTCTAAGCTCCCGTGATCCAGAAGAACGGTTCCCCTGTTGAAGTCACGTATAATATTTGAATAAGCGGATACCTCGTCGAGGAAGCCATTGGGAAAGAGCGGTGTGACAAGTTCCTCACCCGCGTTTTCGCTATCGATCCGATAAAGGGCCTCTTCGAATTCCGAACTTCGCGAAAGTGTATAGGCTCGGCCGCGATAAACGCTCTGCTTACCCGTCAGTGTCATCGAGTCGTTATCGTAATCCAGATCTTTGTTTGTACCCAAAGGACTTAAGGAGGCATAGTCAATCGGCCTAAATTCTTTCTCGGTAATGCGCCCACCATGCCAGAGTTCGAAAGCTGTAGGTGCCGCAGCAAGAGCCGTGTTCACAAGGATCTCGTTTTCCAAATCAAAACGATGTTCCAAATGCGCGCCTGCAAAAAGATTCAAGGGCACGGGTCCTTCATGGGTTCCATCAGCTTTACTAAAATAGAAGGCAAAGGGTCCTGGCTCGAGATCAAAAATACAGAAGCGGCCCTCGTCGCTGGTGCGATCAGCTGAGGGATCGAGATAGCCATAATGGTTAAAATAGTAAGGTCGTGATTTACCCCAGTCCAAACTCACCACCGCTCCAGACAAAGGTTTTCCATCTTTGCCATTCACAGAAGCACATAAACTCGCACGATCCTCACGCGTTTCATCGGTAGTAATCCTGGTATAGGCGACAAAGGTCTCCTGCTTCAGTAGACGGATGACTATGGTTTTATTGTCACCCAACATCGCTGCTGGCAACTCAACAATACTCGGTCGATACCGTTGGTAAGGATCTTTAACAGAGACTACAAAGCTGGAAGATTTAGGAATTTCAATACCCGTCACCAAGCCTAAACTATCGGTGACATTCGTGAGCTTAGTGCCAACAAGATGGACTTGTGCTCCAACCACCGGATAGGTCTTCTGATCTTGTGTGCGATAATCAACGATTCTAAAATTAATTTTTTCAGTTTCGAAAATCTTCTCATCGACGGAAAACTCGAAGGATTTGGTCGTGAGCGCTCTTGCGTCTTTGTACTCATATTCAGGCTGATTCGAAACCCCTTGATCGACGCTGCCTACACCCGTTAGGGCTGCTCTTTTATTCGAGCTTAAATCGGTTGGCTTAGGTAGCTGACTCGATTTTGCTAAATCCATATCCAAACTGGCGAGTAGGTTTTTTGGATAAGCGACATTATTCAAAACTGTAAGCTCTTTTGGAAGNNACCCACCTTAACTGGTAAAATCACCAGCTGGCTATCATAGTGCAAGTAAAGTTCGGTAGAGCCCTCTTGTTGTGCGGTTAGAACTTGGTCTTTTTGATTCCAATGGACGACATTGCCATCACGCACAAAGATACCCAGTTGTTCACCACCACCTTTTAATTGTTGGATTGCAAACGGAATCTGTTCCCCAACGGCGACATGAATTTCTGGAACACTAATTTTGACCTGATCTTTGTCAAACGTAACGTTTATAACAGAGTGTTCAGCGTGAACTTGCGGATCTACCCCAACAGTGTGATCAGCAAGCAATACAGATAAAGGAGAAGCTGGTTGTTCAGGCGAGGGGCCATCAGCTAGACCAGGAGAAGACTTAGCCACATGACTGACCAAGCCGGGACGTTTAACACGCCATGCGGTGTCCATCTCGTAAGCAAGGCTGTTCTGAGTAGGCGGCTGTGCAGCCAGATATTCATTCAACTCTTGTTCAGGATCTTGAATAAGACTTGCAAAGGTTTTGTCTTCTGACGGATTGGTCAGCTCTGCCAAGTTATGGAATTCAGCAGCGACGTCGTGTATAAGGCTAGGCGTCTCGGGTTCTTTGGTCACATATTCATCGGGCTCAGAAACATCTGGGTGACTAGGATCTAAGGCCATTTCAAAAAGGGCGTCGATAGTATGGTCTTGGTTTTGAATAACGTCGATGGTCACCGACTTCGTAGGCTGAGAAAATGCCAGGGGAGAAAAACCAACAATGAGCACCGCAGCAGCGAATCTATCCCAGCCGCGGAAAGCTTCATTTTTTAGTCTCCTAGAAAGCATGCACACCTACAAAAGATTTTTGAGCTCCTTGTACGCTCTTTCGTCGGCTCGGAATTTACCTTACTTAAGAAAACCTAGCTAGCTAAAGAGGCGAAAGTCTCTGCCGAGCTTTGCAAAATGCGGAGTTGAGATTGGAATGACTCGATGCTTTGCATTTCATCAATTCGATTTGTGCTCCAAACTCTTTTTTATTTTCTCGCTCACAGCCTTGGCGTCGGCTGAAGATCCGACTTGCGACAGGACGGCTTTCATAAGCTCTCCAAAATTTCTGGATGACGTCGCAGCCAGCACTTTCTGAACAGCTTCTTCAAGCTCTTGGTCACTGAGCATTTTAGGCAGGTACTCTTCGACGATTGTGATCTCTTTGATAAGCTCTTGCTTCTTCTCGCCTTCAGGAAACTCCTCGAAAGCCTTCTTAAGTTTCTTGTGATAACCCGCGACCACCTTCATCGCTGAGGCCTCATCAAGCTCTTGATGAACATTCACCGCTGCCTGAGCATATTTAATATCGCTTAAAACCATGCGTAAGACATTTTTCCGCAAAGTGTCATTGGCTTTCATTGCAGACTTGATGTCGTTCATAATCTTTTGTTGAATAGTCATCATCGGCTCCTCACAAAGTGGTCAGGAAAAAATGCCCTAGACTCTAGCGTCTACACACCTATGCAACGCTCAGGTCGGGCTTAGAAAGTCTTAGCAAATTTCTTAGGAATTAAGAAGGTTCCCCTAGCTTTTGGACAGTCAACAGATTGCTGGCCTCACGACCGACCGGAGAGAGCGTGACGGTAATAAAGACAATGGAATCCCCAGATTTCAACCAGGAATAAGAGCCGAGCTTGTCTTTGACCACGGGCAAAACTTCATCGAGTGCCGGGTTAATGTCAAGCAGGAGGGAGTTAACCCCTCTGACGAGGGAAAGGCGTCTTTGGGTTTGAGCTGTAAAAGTAACCGCAATAATTGGGAAAGGAATGCGAAAGCTGGCCAATCTGAGAGCTGTATTCCCATTACGGGTAATACAAACTATCGCCTTTGCCTTAACGCGTTCAGCAGTTTTGTAAGCATGGTAAGCCACGGCTTCGAATTCATTCTCGATAACACGATCACGCGGCGTCCAGTTGACTTGCATGTTTTCTTGGCTCTCGACGTCACTAATAATATTTCGGNNTGGGGACCTAACGCCAAATCTTCAGCGAGGACAATCGCATCGGTGCCATCAATGACAGCATTCGCGACATCCGAGACTTCGGCGCGTGTAGGCGTAGGATCTTAGCGCATAGAGGCCAGTAGATCGCTTTCGATCATAGCGATTTTAGCTTTTTCATGACAGGCCTGGATGATTTCTTTGCAAACCATCGGGACGGATGCCGCATCCAAAGAAAGGGCGAGCTCCCTGCGGGGAATCATAATGCCATCGATTTGGGGCAAGAGCTGATCGAGGTTTTCATAAATACGTTTATTATCGACTCTTACAATCAGAGCCGGCTCGCGCTTGAGTGCAATGCTCAATTTTTTACGGACAACGGCCACCTCTCGCGAAGTTGAAATGCCGGGGATCACAACGTAGTCGATATCGACATGCCGAAACGGCGAAATATCGACCCCGCTTAGATCAAAAACGGTGGGCTCTCTGTGGGTCTCGTCGACGAAAACATTCATCCCGACTTTTACCAGGCCGCCTTGCACAACGCTGGCTCGCACTTCTTTTGCGGAAACGCTCAAGGTTTTGAGAACAACCGCACCAAATCCCAGATAGATCAAGGAGCCAGATACAAAATTCTTGGCCCAATCTGGACACTCGACAGCGATATCTCCCTGACCGGGAAGGGGACTGAGAATAACCGTTTGTTCATACTGCAGTTCAGAAATTTCTTTGATAGAAGTCACTGTCGACTGCATATAGTGGCTAACGTCTACCATCAATGCCGACGGCTTATGCGTCGAACTGTAAAGCCCTTTTAGAAAGGGCCCGAGGGACTCATTATTTCCCCGCCCGTAGATAAGGCGAAGAGCATCAAATCCCGCATCGGCAATTTGCTTGCCATGCGTCTCACTGAAAGACGAACGATCGAGGGACCAAACAATTTTGGTTTGGAGTCTTTGCTCTTCCATCATCTAAAATCCTCCGAATTAAAGCAGCACAGAAACCGTGACCCTCAGAAGCATGCGTTAAGAATGCGAACTGGGCGGGGGATGCCCTGTATTGCGTGAAATGAGCAGCGAATCACCACATTGGACGGGAACAGACTTCGACACTCGCTTGAATCCAAAATTCTTCGTAAACACTTCGTCGAATACAACAATGACTGAAGAACCTAACATAAAGGTCCCCAACTCATCTCCTACCTCTATGTCGCGAGGAGGGGAAAAGGAAAACGCCCGGGTTTTCGCTGGCCGCAGCTGTCGAACGAAAGCATTCGTCACGAACGTGTCGATTTCCTTAACTTTGATGCGTCCCACATGCAGGGCTCCGACCATAACTAAGTAAGCTTTCCCGCCGTTTTTATGGCTCAGTTCAAAGACGACGCGTTCATTGCGACAAAACAGCTTCGGAACGATTTTTACGAAAGTCTCGTTCACTGGCCACAGCTCACCGGGAACATAGCGAACCGAATGTAGGGCACCTGAAAAAGGCGCATGAACGCGATGATAATGATGCGGAGCTAAATAGAAGGAGCCATACCAAGCGGGCTTAAATTCGCGCTTCTCTTTTTCCCCGAGACAGAGCAAATCATCGATCGAGTAGTGAATACCTTTGGCTTGCAGCAACTCGCCACGATCCACCGGCAGTGACTGCCGTAGATTCGAGTCACAGGGTGAGCAAATTTCGCCAGAAACCTTGCGTGCATCGGGTTTAAGAGAACGCGTGAATAATTCCTCAAAGGAACGATAATCACCCACATTTTTTTCAGCATCCGAAAGATCAATAGCCAGGTACTTTGCCACGGCCTTATTTAGGGTCGGTGCCATGCTCGCTGGCCAATTCAGTCGGCTTAGCTTACCAAGAATATAGCTCTGTAGATTTTTTGGCAAAAGAGAGACAAGTTGATATTTTACCATGGGAACCCTCGCAATTGAGACAAGCCAAATGACCTGTGATATTTCTGCAACAGTTTGACTGCAAAAAGCCTCATTCTTGACGCCATCTGGGCCATCAGTATATTAGTAACTATGCTAATACCATAGAGTAAAACCGTTGGCATAGAGTTTGAATCGGAACAGAATACGATTCGAAACGAGCGTATGTTAGTTCAGGAGATCGAAATGAAGCCCCAAAATCCCCTCAGCGAAAAAATCTCAACGGAGTGCAAGACCAGCAAACCGCTCAACCAACGTGCGGTCAAGATGGTCGCTAGCTCGATTTATGATGCCTTACGGCAAGAGGGCTGTGAACACAAGGATATTATTGGCGTTTCCAGCCAACTCATCGGCCTCGTAACCACGGCGATCGATGAAAAGAAAGACTAGTCCCAGTTCATGGTGTGCTGGCGGCACGTATTAATTCCGAAAAACTTCGAGCATCGAGCGACGCTCCTCCAACGAGCCCGCCATCGATATCCGGCTGACTTATGAGCTCTCGGGCATTGGCGGCGTTCATGCTCCCTCCGTACAGGATCCGTAAGGTGTCGGCTGCGGCAGCCCCAAATTTCCTCCTTGCCAGATCTCGGATGTAAGCATGGACGCTCTGCGCCTGCTCCGTGCTTGCCGAGATCCCCGTCCCGATTGCCCATACCGGCTCATAAGCGACTAGCAAAAAGTCGAGGTTCGGCAATGCAGCGAATGTCGCTTGGAGCTGACTCTCTAAAACCGCAAACGTTTGATCGCGTCGGCGCTG
>PLEQ01000317.1:4660-9599 GCA_003136475.1 Deltaproteobacteria bacterium | reverse complement strand
CTTGATTTGCAAAACTTCAGTTAGTAAGGATTCCAATGTCATTCCTCAAAATTATGCAAATTTCTTCAAAATATGTTTTAACATTCTTTATTTTCTTAATATTACTCAACACAGCTGCAAGAGCCGGCACAAGCGACGAGTGCCCACTCGATGAAATAGAATATTTGAACCACAATGCAGATTATTTTGAAAACTGGAAATTGAACACCTATTCTCAGTTTACAAACAAGGAATCCTTATCTGCTTTTTTTGAAGAACAGCGCACACACTACTGTTCGGGGGGGCCGGATATAGGAAAAATCGCATGGATTTCTGTAAAGGAACTCGCAAAAGCTGTTCTAACTGGCGCTGTAGGCTATTACGTTAGCAATAAGCTGGACGGAAATCGCGGAACTAATGTCAATTCTCCAGAAAACCCCGCTATNNCAAACGCTAATTCTCCAGGAGATACCGCTATAAATACGATGAAGCTTATGGCTTTTGCCACGACTGCTGCGACCATTGCTACATCAAGTGTGAGTAGCATCTTCAAAGCTTTAGAAGAGTCTACTCTTAGTTTGGATGAGTGTTTGAAGAAGGTTCATACAAATCTC
Organism: Deltaproteobacteria bacterium; assembly: GCA_003136475.1. Taxonomy (GTDB): domain Bacteria; phylum Bdellovibrionota_B; class Oligoflexia; order Oligoflexales; family Bog-1112; genus BOG-1112. The sequence continues at coordinate 9,006 of PLEQ01000317.1, read as the reverse complement.
AAAGCCAATTCAGAATTGCTCCTCGAGAAACATTCGCCCGAACTCCAAAGAAAGGTTAAGGCCCTCGACAACACCATTGGCCAAATGATCTTTGATAAAAAGGGTGACACAGCTTTGAAATGCCTTAATCGCCGAGAAGAGCTGTATCTCGCGATACCTCCTCCTGGCCAAATTTTAAATGTAGCTCAATATGGTAAGGTATCTGATCCAGAACTTCGTAGTATCATCGATGAAAGAGTTGAAGAGCTCGTACAAAGTCATCCCGAAGAGCTTCAAGAACCTATCGATCTTCTCATTCAGAGCATCCGAGACAATTCCATAGCGAAAAATGGAGCTCAAGTTCAAGCCTACCTTTATGGACCTGCAGGAACTGGAAAAAGCCGTCTTGTAAAACTTATCGGTGAAACTTTAGGTCTACATGTGTGTAGGGTGGAGCTTGGTAAGTTGGAACACGATGAACTTCTTGGACCACCCGAAGAAGACGCTCTTTGCAGAGTTGAAAACAATAAGCTTCTTGGAAAAATCGGCGCCTGTTTTATCGAAGCCGGCATACTCAATCCCATAATTTTCTTTGACGAAGCGGGAGAATATATGGGAGATATCCGTAGTGATGATTGGAAGAAAGCAATGATACAGGCGGCTTTCAAGCAAGTGCTTGATACAGATACGAAATCTTTAATGTTAAAGGGACTCGGTATTTCGGTTGATACCTCACGTGCAACCTATATTTTTGCCGGTAACTACCCTATCACTAACAAAGCTCTTCTGAGCCGAATGAACCAGATTTACTTCAAGGATCTATCTCGAGCAGAAAAAATGGTCGCTGCACAGCTCGCTCTCAATCAGAGTTTGGATGAGTCTTCCGTATTGCTTTCGGATAAGGATTTTAAATTTGTAAAAGAAACTTCCGAACGCTATCTCGAGTATATTTTGGATGAAGATGAAAAGCGCAATCCGGGTGCGAGAATCATTCAGAGTGTGGTCAGGGAGTTAGTCGGAAATCTACGGTTGAATTTGCTAAGAAAGCAGCAAGGTAGAAAGTCAAAGCTCGACGAAAACAGTCTCAAAGAGATCATTCTGAAAAGCTTTTCCAAGCGCGAAGCCCTGATAGAAGATGTGAAAAAAGATCAGTCTCTTAGCGCTTTGACGAATACAACACTCGAGAGTCGTGCAGCTTTAGATGAGAGCTGCGATTAACGACAGCTGTATTGGGTTGGGGTTAGCGTGAGTGTCAAGCTATCTAGGGAGCCATCTTCGGGGCCACCATAATCCAACATCGTGAATTGCCAGTCACCGGCAATTTTATTGTTTTTGAAGTGTTGTGTAATGTCAGCCGAGTAATGGAGGACACCTCCCTTTCCATCTTGTAGTCTTTCATAGACGCCGACGGGATTACCATCTGGGGCTTTTAAAGATGCTCTGAGGTGGCCCCAGAAGCTATGCTGGAGGTCGAAATTGATAACTACGCGACCGATTCTCGTGTTTTCTCCCCAGCCAACTTGAGTGCCTGGCAGATCGTCGATGGCTAAAGTGCCAGCAAGATCGCTCAAAGCCTGGGGGCTAGCATTGCGCGTTTTGAGTCGAATTTCAGCGGTAGATCCGGGTCTAAAAATATTGCTGGGACTGTCATCGATTTCCCAGCTCTCGATGGCACCGAGTTCACAGGCAGCTTCACGTTCTGCTAAGCCATGGTGAGCAAAGGCTTGATTGAGCAGACATTGATTGGGAGTTCTCTGTGTTGGGTCTCCGCCGTCGGAATCGATCACCAGGAGTGCATGATAAACATCTAGGTAGGTCCGTGCCGTAAGGATCATTTTAAAGGCGTAGTTTGCTAGCAGGGTCCCAGCTTTTTCTTCACCATTTTATTTTGAGGATTTCAAAAAGCTCCCAGAAGGTCGAACTAATAATCGCTCCTTCATCGTGAGACTCAAGGTCTTTGTCGCGTGGATAGCTGCGGTTCCTAGAAATATCACTAATCGGTCCGCAGCTTGCGATGTAAAAACCAATGCCCTGGAGTGGTGAGTGTGTCATGACCGTGCTCATGATGTCACCGAAGCCCTCGGCCAACGCGTCGTCTTCGATACCTGCGGTATTCCAATGCAAAGCGTGTCCCCATTCATGGTAGATTACGTCAGCCAGAAGTCCGGTGTTTGCACAACCGTGACCACCCGAATAGAGGTTAATAGCCACTCGATCAAAATTAGCGTTGCAGGTCCATTTTTGATTTACATTCACCACCAACTGGGTTTTAAACCAAGGTGCTCTAATAAAGAGCGACGGTCGTGACTTTATCATAGGCCATAATTTGCGCCATACGGGGATCCCTCCACGGTTGGATATCTGTAGCTTGCTTGACGTAAAGCTGCCAACTATTGCCAGTGAATATTCCCGCAGCTTGAATAGGTTGCTTGATATCGTCCATAACCTTTACGAAAGCACCTTTGAGGCCATCGACAATCTGCGGCGCTGTCTCTGCGCTAAAGAGGCCAGTACCGTCCGTCCGCATATTTCCTTTAGTACTTTGCAGATCTAAGAAGCTAAGGGGAGAGGCTGCAATGGGATCGTCATACCAACACTGGTAGAGGTCCGCTTGCGCAGTTCCAGCATAGAGGTAAAACTTAGGACTCAACTCATGAATTGCGCCCGTCTACTTACGTCTCTTTGGCTTTCGAGGCTAAGACGCGTCGCTCGATCTCTATAGAATTGGGATCTTTTAAGAGGCCAAAATCGCTATTTTTATCCGCGACGTAAGCCGATACCGGACCCGTGCTCAGCAGCAGAAGAATCATACACAAACACGTTTGCAAAGAGTTCATTCGCATGGTTTCTCCATTTATGGAAACATCGATGTTATCAAATTTTCCATTTTACGGGGAGCAAGCGAGCGCGCCAGCGAACCGGCGCGTTTTCGTTAGAGATGATTAGTTGCAGTTAAAGAGTGCTGGGGTGAGGGTGAGATTAAAGCTGTCGAGGGTGCCTTCATCTCCTGCAGCATGATCCGCAACAGTGAGTTGCCATGCGCCTGAAATTTTCTTGCCTTTGAGTTGATGTGTGAGATCGGCATTGAAGTGGAGGACGCCTGGCCCACGACCGCTACCCTTATATACTTGGATCGACGTTCCATCAGGGCCTTTGAGAGTCACGACTAAATCACCCAGGAAGCTATGGTGGATGTCAAACGCGACATTTGCCTGAGAAACTCCGGTTGTAAGTCCCCAGCCTTTAGCTGTGGTGTCGACAGAAACTTTGGTTGATTTGAAGTCTTTGATGGGTTGTGGCAGGCCTTGTCCCGCAAAAGCACTTTGCTGTCCTTCATTGCGACCTAGTACCCATTCCTTGGTGATGGCAAGCTCACGCGTGTCAGCTTTTAAGTTAATGCTGGCATGGAAAGAGTCACCACACGTTGCTGTTGCAGGGATGCGTAAACGTGCCGTGTCTCGGCTAAGGACGCTTGTTCCGGATGGGATGGCGTCCCATGTGAGTTTGGATTGTTCGACAACAGCTCCGTTCAAGTCGTTGACCAGTAAAGTCCCTTCTAGACCGGTTAAGGTTTGAGGAGCTGCGTTGTGCGCATTGAGTTTGATTTCGGCAGTAGAGCCTGGTCTTAAGATATTCGTGGCACTACCGTCGACTTCCCACCCTTCAACGGAAGCGATTTCGCAAGCTGCTTCCCGTGGAGCGAGACCATGATGGTTGAACACTTCATTGAGAAGGCACTGATTTGGTGTCAGCTTTGTGGGGTCGCCACCGTTGGAATCGATGACTAAGAGGGTATGATAGACATCCAGGTAGGTCCGTGACGTAAAGATCATTTTGAAGGAGTAATTGGCCAGCATGGTACCGGCCGTTGCTTCACCGTATTTGGCTTTGAGGGCTTGGAACAGCTCCCAGAAGGTTGTCCCGATAATCATCCCTTCGGAATGCACTTCACCAGCATCGCGTGGGTAGCTACGGTTGGCAGATAAGTCACGAACGGGTGAGCGATCGGAAACTTTAAAGCCAACACCCAGTAAGTGCGAATGGGTCATGACGACCGACATAATATCTCCGAAGCCTTCTGAAAGCGCTCCATCTTCGATACCTTCAGCATTATGGTGCAAACCATGGCCCCATTCGTGATACATCACATCAGCAATCAGACCGGTATTGGCACAACCATTCCCTGCAGAATAGAGGTTAATGGTCCTGCCATCCCAGTGGGCGTTGCAGGTACTGTTTAAGTTTGAATTGGCTACGAGAGAGGTATTAAACCAAGGTGTGCTGATAAAGTGTTGCGCAAAACGGATAATTTCCGTGGTTTTGTCGTAAATCATATTTTGCGCAATGAGTTTGTCGGTCCATTTGTC
>PLEQ01000317.1:0-4639 GCA_003136475.1 Deltaproteobacteria bacterium | reverse complement strand
CGGGATCGGCATTGAAGGCGCCCTGTGCATCGGTTCGGACTACACCTTTAGTGCTTTGCAGATCAAGCACGCTCAGTGGCTGCGCAGCGAGTTGATCATCGTACCAACGGGGGTACAAGTCAGCTTGCGCTTTTCCTGTGTAGAAGTAAAAATTGGGACTCAACTCATGAATTTTACCCGTTACAACATCCAATTCCAGGTTGTATTCACGATCATTTTCGCTGCGCACTTGAAAGCTCATGACTTTTTCAAGTTNNAACCCTTGACGGTCTCTACGACGCGAAACGCCGGTTGTAGGGGATTTATGATCTTTGCGTTTAGGTAGGATTCGGCACGGTCGAGAAGATCTGTCAGTTCAGTGCCACCACTAATCTTGGCTTCTGCAAAGCTTTGGTTGACAATTTGGAGAAGCTTACCAAATTTAAAGCGGAAGTCGACCACCGCATCTTTGATCCGTATGCCATGACGATAGACATGAAATTTAATGAATTGCTCGTCTTTGCCTATAAGGAGAGCGGAAGGCAGAACACGCAGATCTGCCGAGTGGATTCCGAAAATCTCCGAGTGGGCTTCGACATAGCTCTTTGCAGCAGAAATATAGGCTTCTGGGTCACGGGTCTGCAGTACTGACACCTCTTCAAAATTACCGTAAAGAAGTCGAATCGCTCCCGATTTTTGATCACGTAAGACCTGAAGGTTTCCCAGACCATCCGATTCGTCTAAGCTTGTGTCCTGTTTGTTTTGCGGTCGCACGACACGTTTTTCCATGACAAACGATCCTGCATTCTTCAACAAACCTGACTCAAGTTCCGAATTCTCATCCGCGACAAAGGCATGCAAAGCACTTGTGCTCAGCACCATAAGACCCAAGCACAGCCATCCTTGCAAATGATTCATACTAATCCCCCTTTTTGAAAGACTGTTGAAGTGAAAGCCGAGGAGAAGGCCGACCAATGAAACCCTCGATGTTGTCAGATAGGAACCGTAGAAAAATTGTAATCATCTCTATTCTCATTTTACTTTGTGTATTCGGTCTGGTGTTAACTCTTTGGATAAATTATTTATCATGCTGTATTTATTAGCTTTTTCTGTTCAACCTAGCGCCTTTGGCCGATCGGCCAAAAAAACGAGTTTTTTCCTATAAGAAATTGAGAGCTTATATGCGTCACGAAAAAAAAATTTCTCAAAATCGAGCTTAGGACGACCCTGGCTGGGTAGTTTTTTCCGAGTTTGCAAATCTAAAATTGTGCCCGAGATAGCGTTACAATGGATATGAAGAAAAACCTGGTTCGGAGTAAACTATGAAAGTCGCTGTACTAGGCACAGGAATGGTTGGGCAAACCATTGCGACAAAGCTAGCGAGTATGCAGCACTCGGTTATGATTGGCTCTCGCGATCGTAATAATCCGAAAGCTAAAGAGTGGATTGGAAAAGTCCCAAAATTAAGTTTGGGAACTTTTGCTGAGGCAGCTCAGTTTGCGGAGATCATTTTCATTTGTACTTTGGGGACGGGCACCTTGCCTGCTTTAAAGTTGGCAGGTGAGAAAAGTCTCGCCTCTAAGATTCTGATCGATGTCTCTAATCCCTTAGACTTCTCTAAAAACAATCAACCGAGTTTATTTGTTTGCAACACCGATTCCCTTGCTGAACAGATTCAACGGATTTACCCGAAGACACGGGTGGTCAAAACGCTCAACACACTCAATTCCAAAGTTATGGTGAATCCCAGTACCCTAACGGGGCCGCATAACTTATTTCTAGCTGGCAACGACGAGAACGCAAAGCAGGTGGTGAAAGCTTTTCTAGAGGATAATTTCGGTTGGACTCCCACTTCTTTCATCGATCTCGGGGATATTACGGGAGCGCGCTCCGCAGAAATGCTGGTAATGTTATGGATTCGTCTGTGGAATACGTTGCAAAATCCCGTCTTCAATTACAACATCGTCACGCCTACTTGATCTTTCAAGCGGATGAATGCCTCATAATTCTCTGAAAAGAATCGGCGCCATTTGGCCGTGAAGGCTTGCTCTTTCAAATATTCGTCTACAAAAGCAGCCAATTTTTCAGCGAAAGCCGGTGGCAAATTAGAACTTACGCGAATCTTACACCAAGAAAAAAACAGCGGTACCGGATAAGCCCCATAGGCCGTAGCACTCATATTCACTGCGAGGTCCCCGGACAAGTTGGGGTCAGCTTTTTGAGCTTCTTTCCATAAAGAGTGAGCCCATGCTTTGCTAAGTTCATCCAGTTTCGTGAGCTCCTCCCCGGAATAACAACCATAATTAAGGAATGTGATCCCCCCAACAATGATGGCTCCGATGCCAACTAAAAACTTGAGGGGAACATCAACCCGGTGTCCAAATCCAAAGGGCATGCGGGCAGCTAGGAGCCTGTGAGTGGGTGCCGTCAGTAGGAGGCAGCAAAGCAGTAGAGTCATTTTTAAAAATCTCATTTTCATTTTTTGTTCCTTTTTTGGAGTTCTATGGGATGATTCNNAGGTATCAAGGCAAGCAAGTTTTCTGGCTTGTCCGGTTTTCACTAGCGATCGGTTACGTATTTTAGGGAATTGAGAGGCATTTTGCAGCAATAGAATCTAGAACTAGCTTAGTCATAGGGAGTCGGCGTGTTGATCTGCGTTAATTTAGCGAGTTCGATGCCCGAGTTCCGTCGATGATATCTCAGAGCGCTTGGCCATTGCTACGAATTAACAATTGAGAGTCAGGACCTTATCAAGCTATGCTTCTTCCTATCAGAAAGGGGGAGGCTTTGTTCAAACGAGTTTTAATTGCCAATCGTGGTGAAATTGCCATTCGCGTTATCCGCACGCTGCGCGATATGGGCATTGAGAGTGTCGCAGTGTACTCCGATGTCGATCGCGACTCACTGCATGTTTCACTGGCTGACTATGCGATCCATCTGCCTGGGCAGAATTCGGTCGATACCTATCTTAAGATTCCCCGATTGATTGAGTGCATACAGGAGAGTCGGGCTGACGCTGTGCATCCTGGCTATGGTTTTCTTGCAGAAAATGCCAATTTTGCCGAAGCGATTGCGCGTGAGACGCATGCGACCTTTATTGGACCGGGACCTGCCGCGATGCGTGCGATGGGCGACAAGATCGGGGCGCGGAAACTGATGCAGCGCAAAGGCATACCGACGGTGCCGGGTTGCGATTATGCTCTGGAAAATCTGGCAGACTTAGCCGAAGTGGTGCGTAAGATTGGCTTTCCGATCATTCTCAAAGCTGCCGGTGGTGGCGGTGGTCNNGAAGACTTGGAAGAGGCTTTTGATAGCTGCCGTCGAGAGGCAGAAGCCGCGTTTGCCAACACGGCAATTTTTTGTGAGCGCTACCTGCAAAATCCTCGTCATATTGAATTTCAAATTCTGTGCGATCAGCATGGTCAGGGTGTTCATCTTTTTGAACGCGAATGCAGCGTACAACGTCGTCACCAAAAACTTTTTGAAGAGGCGCCGAGCTGTTTTTTGGATGAAAAGCAGCGCGAGCGTTATGGGCAGATGGCGGTCAAGGTCGCCCAAGCTATTGACTATTGCGGGACGGGGACTATCGAGTTTATTGGCGAGGATCCCAAGCATCTCTTTTTCATGGAAATGAACACACGGATCCAGGTTGAGCACTGTGTGACTGAGATGATCACGGGTTTGGATATTGTTGCCGAGCAGATCCGCATAGCGGATGGTCAGCGTCTGCCTTTTCGTCAGGACCAGATTCCCATGCGTGGGTGGAGTATGGAGGCTCGCATCAATGCTGAGGACCCGGCTAAGGGCTTTATGCCACTCGGTGGCAGGATCAGTCGTCTGCATATCCCTTCGGGGCCGCATGTGCGTGTCGACAGTCATCTTTATCCTGGCTACGAGGTTCCCTTGCATTACGACTCGCTTTTGATGAAGCTCATAGTCTGGGGTCAGAGCCGTGATGAGGCGGCGGCTCGGATGCGCCGCGTGCTCCAGGAGCTTATTCTTGAGGGTGTGCCGAGCACGGTGAGTTTTCATGAGGNNCGGCACCCAGATTTTCTGGCTGGCAATTTCACCACCGCCTTTTTGGAAAAAGCGAAAGACTACTTCGACGAGCGACTGCATTCGAATATCGGAAGTGCACCCGTGGAGGTGTCGGCGCTCATCGCAGGGCTGATTCGCATTGGACGTGGTGTCTAGCAGGACTTTGATTGGTGAGCGGTGGCTTAAGCTCACTAGAAAAGAAGAGGAAACTATGGAGTGGGAAGTCACCATTGCGGACGAGAAATATAAGATCGATGTCCCGGCTTATCTCTTAGCGCAGACGGTCATCTCGGCGAAGGTTGCCGGTAAGCGAGTGCGCATTCGCTGGCAGCCTTTGCATCAGGTTTTTTTTATAGTGGAATCTGATAGCGCCAGCCCACGGCTCGAACGCTGCTATCGTATTCGCAGTTATGCGATTGAAAATCTCGTGGGTACTGAACGGCTTATTGTTCGTTTTCAGATCGTCGGGAAAGATTCGGCAAGTATTGAAGCAGAGATTTCGCCGCTGAGTCGCGCCCGTGCGGTCAAACGTCTGGGTCAGAAAAGTATTGCCGACAAGCAGTACTCACCTTTGACGGGGAAACTCACCAAGCTTTATGTTAGGTCTGGTCAGACTATACGC
>PLEQ01000237.1 GCA_003136475.1 Deltaproteobacteria bacterium | reverse complement strand
ACGCACGGGATGCTAGCAAATATCGTTCTCTTGCCTTGATCGGTGATTGCAAGGTGACTTTACGCGAGCTCACTCAGCGTTTGGTGGCACGCGCGTATCGTGTGTCGCCACTTTATGCAGAGACTATTGCCGTTGAGCGCGAACAGTGGTTCCTAACGCGGGAAACTTTTACAAACCCAGGTGTAGCCGATGGTCTTTCGCAAGGACAAGCCCTCGGTCTTATCAATGCTCAGCTTGCGCGTGAGGACACGCTGGTCGGAGCGGCGGGTAGTTTGCCTGGCGATATGCACAAGCTCCTCCATGTTCACTCTTCTCGGCAATATCATATGTAATACGGTTATTCCTGTATGGGTTATGAAATCGCCGGTGGCTTGGGTGTAAAAATGAGCAAAAGTACCGGAGATGTTTTTGTGCTCGTCGGTGATGGCTCCTATCTGATGATGCATTCCGAGATTGTCACGGCTCTGCAAGAAGCGCAAAAATTGATCATCCTGCTCTTCGTCAATCATAAATTTGCCAGCATCGATGGCTTGTCTCGTCACTGCGGAAGTGCTGGTTTTGGCAATGAGTTCCGCAAGCGCTCAGCCGATGGCCAGTTGAACGGCGCCTATTTGGCCATCGACTATGTAGCCAATGCCCGTTCGCTCGGTGCCGAAAGTCTCGCTGTTAGCACCGGTGCCGAATTGGAAGTGGCACTGCAGAAAGCTCGACAAGCCGAGCGTAGCTTTCTCATCGCAATTTCTATTGAAAATCCGCAAGCGATTCNNTTCCCAATCGTCGCAAGTCGCAGCGGCACGCAAAAATTATGTTCATCTTTTTGAAAGGAATTCTGATGGCAGGCATTAAGTTAGCGATCGCGCCCATCAACTGGAGCAATGATGATCTGCATGAGTTGGGTGGTGATGTCAGTCTTGAACAATGCTTGACGGAAATGCAAGCTGCAGGCTTTGTGGGTACGGAGATCGGTCATAAGTTTCCGAGCTCGGGCCAGGCGATCAAAAGCCTCTTGCAAGATTATAAGTTAGAGCTCGCTTCGGCTTGGCACTCGACCTTTTTTCTGAGTTCACCCTTCGCAGTCGAACAGAAAAGGCTTGAAGAACGACTGACTGTTCTGGCTGAAGCGGGAGCCAAGCGGATCAATTTTTGTGAATGTACGGGAACTGTACATGGCTCTATCGAGGTCTTGCTCACGCAACGCCCTCGCATGCAAAAGGCGGACTGGGCGCTTTTCTCACGAGCGCTTCATCAGGCAGCTGCTATCTGTGAACAATACGGCATCACCATCGCTTATCATCATCATATGGGGACGGTCATTCAAGAGGAGCCTGAAATCTTGCAACTTTTAGCCAGCACCGATCCGCAACACGTTGGCCTGTGCTTTGATACGGGGCATCTCAGTTTTGCGAATTGTGATCCCTTGTCTTTTTGGTCCAATGTTGCCGACCGGGTTCAGCATATTCATTTGAAAGATATTCGCAGGCCGGTGCATAGCAAGATGTGGGACAAGAACAGTTTTCTACAGTGTGTCAAAGAGGGTGTGTTTACGGTGCCCGGTGATGGTGGCATCGATTTTGCGCCTTTGCTGCGAGAGATCGTGGGTCATGGCTATGAGGGTTGGCTCGTGGTCGAGGCGGAGCAAGATCCAGCAGTAGCCAATCCGCTCGTTTATGCCCGCACGGCTTATAGTTACTTGAATAGTATTTTATCTTCCACATATGAGAAACGTTATGCCACAGCGCCGTAAAATGTTTGAAACAACGCAACTCGGTGTCGATTTTTGGAATGACTCCTGTGATCCCGAACACCTGCGTGAGGGGGTGGCAGCGGGCGCGGTTGGAGCCACTTCCAATCCGGTTATTGTTTTTCAAAGTCTGGTCCGGAGTCAGGAATTGTGGCAGCCCTTGCTCAGAGCCCAAATGCAAGAGCATCCGGATGCGAGCGAAGATGATCTGGCTTGGCTTATGATTGAGGCTATTGGACGAGCTGCTGCTCAGCAATTGCTCCCGGTCTTTGAAAAGACGCAGGGTAAAAAAGGTAAGCTCTCCTTACAAGTCGATCCTCGTTACTACCGATCCACAAAACGCATGGTCACGCACGGTCGTCAGTTGGCAGATTTGGCACCGAACATTATGGTGAAAGTTCCGGCCACTGTGTCCGGTATGCGAGCGATGGAAGAGCTCACGGCCGAGGGCATTTCCATCAATGCCACCGTCAGTTTCTCAGTCGCGCAAGCGATCGCCTGTGCGGAAGCGGTCGAGCGAGGTTGGCAGAGAGCGCGTCTAGCTGGCAAAGCCACGCAAAATTTAAGTCCCTGTGTCACGATTATGGTCGGACGTGTGGAAGACTATCTGCGACGTTGTTTGGAAAAAGAGGGTCTTGTGATCGACCCCACAGCTTTGCCGTGGTCGGGGCCGGCCGTCTTTAAAAAAGCTTATGCCGTTTTCAAAGCGCAGAACTACCAGTCGCGCTTGCTGGCAGCTGCCTACCGTCACCAGCTGCATTGGACCGAGTTGATTGGACCCGATGTCGTCCTTTCGATCCCTTACGCATGGTGGAAAAAGTTCGATATCGCAGAGCTGGCTCTGACCCAAACGATTACGCAAGCTGTGGATACACGGATTTTGAACGCGTTGGATAAGATTCCGGATTTTCGCAAAGTGCTTGCGGAAGAAGGTTTGCGCGAACAGGATTTTGTCACCTTTGGGCCCACCCAAGATACTTTGGGACAGTTTCTCACGGGTCTCGACGATTTGCGGCGTTGGATACGGCAAGACCTTCTTAAGGGGGCTTAAGCGGATGGGTCTTGTCACCACTTTGCGTCAGCAGGAACTGCGGTCCGGTCTCCATTCTTTGCTACCCATGCATGAGCAGATGAGTTTTGCTCTGCTCCAGCTTGATAAAGATCGCTATCATTTTGAATCCCAGGCTTTGGAAAGTGCGCTCGTGCTCATTCAAGGTGAAGCCACCGTGAGTCTCGAGACTGAGAGTTTTGCCAAAAGTTCGGCATTCGAGCCAGACCAAAAGCAGCAAACGCTCTGCATCCGGCGTCAACATTGGCAAGAGGAAAATCCGTTCGTCTTGCATTTGTACCCCCATAGTTCGGTGACGATCGCGAGCGACACGCAGTGTCGCTTCGGACTTGTGCAAACGCCGAACGCCCAGACTTTTGCTTCGCGAGTTTATCTGCCGACAGAGGTGACGACCGAGCACCGTGGCAAAGGCCTCTTGGGCGATGCCGCTTACCGACGGGTGCGAACCGTCTTTGATGCAAGTATAGCGCCGCCCGAAGCGCAACTTGTCCTCGGCGAAGTCGTTAATTTTCCGGGCTGCTGGAGTAGTTACCCACCGCACCATCACCTTCAAAATGAGCTCTACTACTACGAATTCGACCCCATCGTAGGTTTTGGTTTTGGTCAGTGCGGTGAAACGGTGGAAAGGATTCACCACCAAGACTTGCTGTTTATCGATGGGGCTAAGGACCATGCGCAAGTCGCAGCACCAGGTTACTGGATGTACTACATTTGGGCCATTCGACACGGAGAAGAAATCTACAAAGGTTTTGAATACACAGCACCACACGATCGCCTAGTGACAGGACTTTGATGAAGAATAGCTTTCTTTTCCTATGGCTCTGCCTGGCGACTTGCGCCATGGGGAAGGAAAAAATTTACTTTGTTGCCCATGCCGGTGCGGGAGATCCCTTCTGGAATATTATCTACCAAGGAGCTCGGCAAGCTGGGTTGGATGAGAAGGTGGACGTGCATTTTATGGCACCCGAGACGCCGAACGATCTGGCTCGTCAAGTGGAGCTTCTCGACGCAGCGATTGCTGCGAAGCCTGATGCGATTGCGCTCACTGTTCCGAATGATCTTTCACTCGCTCGGAGTTTAAGGAAGGCTCGCGATTTAAAGATTCCAGTCGTGCTCGTCAACTCGCGGCCAAGCCCGCAGGCTCTAGCCAAGAATCCGCATTTAGCCTTTATCGGGATGGATGATTATGTTGCGGGTCAAAAAGTTGGTGAACGCGCCTGGGCCAGCGGAAAAATTCAGTCGCGGGTCTTGATTGCCAACCATCAACCTGGGCATGCCGGCCTTGAGCATCGTCGCCAAGGCATTCAAGATTATCTCAGTGCGAGAGGTATCACAGTCGCCAAGCTTGATATCGGTGACGACGCTGCAGCTGTGACGAACGTGCTTCAAAGTTATTTAAACCGCAACCCTGACACCTTAGCCGTCTTTTGCTTGGGGCCCGCCTGTTTACACGCGATCGGCCGATTTTTTCAGAAAAAGCAGCGACCGATCTATCTTGCGAGTTTCGATCTCTCGCCCTTTACGGTCCAGTTGATCCGGGAAGGGGGCGTGGCCTTCACGATTGACCAAGACCCTTACCGCCAAGGCTACTTAGGCATAAGCCAACTGGTAGCCCTTCTCCGTACTCATAAATTCCCCCAGTCGGTGGACACAGCGAGTTCGTTTGTCGATAAGCAAAATGCGAGCGAGGTTTTTGATTTAGTTAAAAAAGGACTGCGCTAATGACGGTTGAAAAAAGTCCCTTCGCGTTCCTAAGAAAACCTGAAATCGGGAGCTGCGTGGCTCTCCTCAGTCTGGTGGCAATTTTTTCGGTCATCGCTCCGCATTTTCTGAGCTTCGAATCGTGGGGAGCTTTGATCAGTTCCTCGACAGAGCTTGGTATCATTGCTTTAGGTGTGACCTTGTTGTTGATTGCTGGCGAAATCGATTTATCGGTGGGTGCCATTTTTGCGGTCGGTGGTATTTTTTATGCCCATGGGGTTTTGACGTGGAACCTGCATCCGGTGCTTACTTTTGTCCTCACTTTAAGCCTGGGCGCAGCACTCGGTGCCTTCAATGGTTACCTGACCGTCAAAACGAACTTGCCCTCATTTATTATTACGCTCGGTACCATGATGTTCTGGCAAGGGTGCCTGCTGGTGTTCACGAATGGTTTTCCCATTGCCGACTTGGATGCGCGTTCCGGTGTGCATTGGCTGGCAAGTGACTTGATCTATGGCTTTCGCATCTCCTTTCTCATCTGGATGATCTTGGGTCTGGCTTTTATGTATCTGTTGAAACGCAGCTCCCTTGGCAACTGGATTATGGCAACCGGTGGCAACGAGCAAGCGGCGTTTGCGATGGGAATTCGCACAGCAGGCGTTAAAGTTTTTTGCTTTGCGGTGACTGGGGCTCTGCCAGCTTTGGCCGCTATCATTCAGTTCGCCCATTTGGAAACGATCTCTCCGCTTGCAGGCGAGCAATACGCCCTCAAAGCCATCGCCATTGCTGTGATGGGTGGCACTGCGCTGTCTGGCGGGGTGGGCACCGTGCTGGGATCCTTGATCGGAACCTTAATCCTGGGCGTACTGACTACCGGGCTAGTTCAGGCGGGGATTTCGAATTACTGGTTTCGCGCTATAGTGGGCGTCATTCTTATTGCAGCTGTTTTGATCAACGGACGGGTCTTGAAACTTTTGAGGATCGAAACATGAGCCTGCGTCTGCAATTGGCTGGGGTTTCCAAGCATTTCGGTAACAATGCGGTGCTGTCTCACATCGATTTGAGTGTTCACGCTGGTGAGGTGGTCGCACTCTTAGGAGATAATGGCGCCGGTAAGTCGACACTCATTAAAATTATCTCAGGTTACCATCCGCCCAGCGCCGGGACTATGCACTGGGAAGGAAAGCTCGTCGATCCGACGCATTTTAGCCCCAAACGAGCGCAGAGCTTGGGTATTCAAACGGTCTACCAACATCTCGGCCTGGTGGAGAAATTATCGATTGCGCGCAATTTTTTTCTGGGTAAAGAACCCAAGAAAAAGCGCTGGGGTATCCAGGCTCTGGATATGGAGTTCATGAACACGGTCGTCACCAGTCAGCTGCAGAGCATGAAGATTGCACGTCGCCTAAAGCCCGACACCCCTGTCTCCTACCTTTCCGGAGGTGAAAAACAGGCGGTGGCTATAGCTCGGGCGCGTTATTTTGGCGCCAGGCTTTTGATTCTGGATGAGCCCACCAGCGCGCTATCCCTGAATCAAACACAAGAGGTTTTGAACTTAATTGTCCAAGCCAAACAACAGGGCGTAGCCGTAGTCTTCATTACGCATTCTCTCCACCACATCAAGGATATTGTCGACACGGTCTTCATCATGAGCAAAGGGCGGATGGTTCAGAAATTGAGTGCCCCCATCGACGAAAAGGCCTGTGCCCTCTTGATTATGGCGTCAGCCAGAGTCTAGGNNTTGTCGAGGGGTCGCCTCTTAGCGCCTCGGTATTTTCTCAAGGCAAGGCCATTCGAAAAATCAGCTTCAAAGCCGCATGCGACTAGGTTATTCTAAATAAATATTGAGTTCTAATTCATATTTTCAGCAAGCATTGAGGAGTATTCAATGGCAAAGTCACAGGAAAAAAAGAAAGAAACCAAAGGTAAGCCAAAGCTCACCACCAAGGAGAAACAAGAAAAAAAGAAAGAAAAAGCCAAAGCCAAAGGCAAATAGTCTCCGCCCTGCTGAGGGAGCTAACACCGCCCTTAGAGTTTTAGGGATCCCCGCCCCCATCTCTCGACATGTCTCCTATACCGTTTGCCAAAGCCCATTGGGGGCGCTCCCGCGTCGGTAGGCTTTCAGTCTATCGCAATTTTTCCACAACCCCGAAAAACGGCTTCTTGTTGACCACAAATTTTGACCCGTNNGTTCAAGATGTCTGCTGGTTTGATGAAAAATTGAAAAGGGGTGGTTCGTGTTTCCTTCTCCTCATGATCTTAAATCCTTCATCGAAATCGCCCATACTAAAAATCTCTCACGTGCTTCCGAACGCTTGGGGGTGAGTCAGCCATCTCTCAGCTTCGCTGTTCGCCGTTTGGAAAGCTTTCTCGGCACACCTGTTCTGTACCGGCACCGAACCGGAGTCGAACTCACCCAGGCTGGTCAGCAACTTTTGGCACAAAGCCGCCCTTTGCTCGAGGGTTGGGAAAATTTAAAATCTAAAACTCTCAACACGATCGACAGTGTTCAGGGTTTTTATCGCATCGGTTGTCATCCTTCGGTTGCTCTCTATACGCTCGGAGCTTTTTTACCCGGTATACTGCAGAAATATCCGCTTATGGATGTCAGTCTTAAACATGATCTTTCTCGCAAAATCTGTGAGGAGGTCATTTCATCACAAATTGACCTGGGCATCGTCGTCAATCCTTTACAACATCCGGACCTGATCAACCACCCACTCGGCAAAGACAAAGTCACCTTGTGGTGCGGTAGCAAGCTCAATGGGGTCTCACTGTTTTCCAGTAAAAAGATGGTTCTGCTTTGCGATCCCAACCTTATTCAAGTGCAGGCTATTCTCAACGGTTTAAAAAAGAAAAATATTAGAGTGCAACGCCTGCTCACTTCAAACAGCCTGGAAGTTATAGCCGACTTAACCAAACGGGGGTGTGGTATCGGCATTCTACCCTCACGGGTTGCTAAGAGATGGGACTTGAGCGTGTGTAAGGAAATGGAATCTCTGGTCTACCTTGATGAAATCAGTTTGGTCTTTCGCTCAGAAAACAAACGACAAAAAGCCATACAGGTTCTTGCCAAAGAAATTCGTGGCACTTTTCAGTCCGAAGCATAAGCTTGGATTTTCTTCACCAACGATCTTTGGATGCAATAATTAAATCAACTCTATCCAAAGTTGAGGAATCCAATATGTTTCTGGCTAAATACAGTTTGGTTCTGCTTCTTGTTATGGCCTGTCAGACGTCTTAAGAAACACACAGACGAGCACCGGTACCCCAAAAAGCTGCCAGTTGTGAGAGTTTTCCGCCGATAGAGTTTGGCAAATGGAATCAATCGCCTCCGTTATTATCAGGCTCAACGATAAGTGCTACCTGTCATGCGGGGCACGTTGGGGCGCCATCTGCGCAATGTGATAACGGTGCGTGGGTGAATGTGTCCGGATCGTGTTCAAAATCAGGATGCCCCTTCCCTCAAGAATGGGATGATAAATTGAAACAAGCCGAGTGTTCTTTGCAAACTTTTCAAACGCGGCTTAGCGATTTAGACACTCTTCTAAAGAAGCTTTTGGGAAGTGTGCCGCTGAGAGTTGGCAATTGAGCAAGTTTCTCTAAGTATCACATGTTGTTTAATTGATATATTTGCCGCATTCTTTGCGCAACTTGGCTCATGGGAGGACGTTTTGCGGGATCATTGCTCAGCATTTCTTGTATGAGTTCTTTCTCTTCATCCTTGACTGATGGGCTTAAGCGCGATTGGTAATGACTATAAACGTTTTCTCCATTAATGACTTCCCAAGTTCTTTGAGAGGCGTCCTTTAGGCAGCAGTTTTGGAGTTCAGTATAAGAAGCGTCGTCGCTAAAGAAATTGATTCCCCCGCGTAATTGTAGAACCGATAGGCCGTAGGCAAAGGTATCAACGGCATAGGGATCCCCATACTTTGGCACTCCTAGATCCAGAAGGTCTATAGGAACATAGGTTCCATGTTGTGTTACGGCAGGAATTTCGAAGTCACTTTCAAGAAAGCGTGAAAAACCGTAATCGCCCAAAACGCCACGATCCCCGGCGTAGAATAGGTTTGCCGGTTTAGTGTCATAATGAACCAGGTATGCGGCATGCATAGCAGTATAGGCATCTGCTGCGCCTGTTATCATGCGCGTCTCTTGGTCGAATGTTACAGGTTTTTCTATGGCACGATTCCAGTCTCCGTCAACCACTTCTAACACAATATTGTGATTTCCCCCCCCGATAGGATAAGATCCGTACATCTGCATACCGTTAGGGTGCCGGCTCATAGCATCCAGAAAACTCATTTCCTGTATGAGATTATATTGGTCATTAGTATCTGCGATCTTTAGAGGATCATTAGGCTGTTTGATCGCTAGGTCAAAACTCGACGTGCCGTCGCTGACCTTGACAAGATAGACAGTTCCATAGGTACCGGAACCGAGTTTTTTTGTAACAGTGTAGTGGAGAGTACTCAGTCCGCTACCGGGTACGGTTCCCGTCTGATTTTCATCCAGAATGATGTTGTGCTTTCCCATTCCTGTGACGAAGGCTTTTTTCTTCGAAAAAAGCGGATCATTTCTGAAAGTGACCGGCGGTAAAAAAACGGCATCTTTGTCGATAGACTGCGCAATAGTAGACTCTCGGAGAACGGGCTTAATATTCAAGGCAAAAAGTAATGCAACACCATTTTCTTGCTTTAACAAACGAAATTCAGTAGTTCCTCGCACGATAGAGTTGGCAGGTGAGTCTAGTATATTTTTAACAAATGGATCGCTTTGCTTCGTGACTAATAATGCGGAGCTTTCGCCAGGGTCAAACTTGACATCTTCGACCTGAGTAATATTGATGTGTTGAAAAGCACTATCGTATAGCGTCACCTGATCATTGTCGTAGGTCAGTTTTTCCCCATAAAATTCAATCGCAAGAGTGCCACTACCCGTCTTGTTTGGACGCGGAGGAAGGCTTGGCAGAGCAGGCGAGGGGACTTTACTTTCGATTGCTGAATGATCTGGCAAAGGCGGTGAATCATCGTCAAAGAAATATTTAACATCGGATTCATCGTTAAGCGGTGACGGAAGTTTGCCGGGTGGGGAAAGCACTCCAGGCGAGCCAGCCGGTGGGGCTGTTTCTATTCGTCTTTGCGCGACGGCTTCGGCAAGCGTTCCAACGAGACCGAGACCAGCAGGGGCCGTTACAACATACAATTTCTTGACGTTGCCAAGAAGTATGGGATCGGCATAGCTGCCTGAAAGAGCTAAGTTTCCACTGGCATCGCTAGTCGTGCTGCTAGCATTCGTGCTGGGTTCTTGGAGACTACTATGTTGTTTGGCACACGCGACAGTAAACGCGGATAATATTAAAAGGCTAAAAAAAATTTTTGTTGTTTTCATATCCCCCTCCGTTGAACCCATGCAGAAGGAAGATCGGTAGCTTCTATGAAAACTTGAATTTTCCCAAAAGATTCCTCTAAAACCGCTTCCGGTATGCCCCAATCTTGTGCAAGAATAAAGTTGGCAAAAATAGAAAGATTTTAAGGGGATCCCTAGGATGATTTTGTTTATGAAAGCTATACCTATGAGCCTAGTACTGAGCCTTATGTTGGGAGGCTCGGCCTTGCAGGCGCAAACTTCGCAAGGATATGGGCAGGCTGCGCCTCAGATTATGACACACTCGGATATCTGTACGGAATTCAAGGATGGTAGATGCGTTAGGCAGGACACCAATCACGTGCTTGCGGGGAAGGGGTGTCGTGAGGAGTGTCAGCACTACGATGCTTTGAATAATTGTAAATTAAGAAATAGCTGTACTTATGACGCCGCTGCCGGCTGTTTTATTAAGAAGTCGTGTGAAAAGCATGACAAACTTNNGTCGCAGACTCTCATTTGCGGAGGTGGTCGCGTTTGCCACGAAAAATGTTTGAGGTATGACGCTTTTGATGAATGTAAACTTAAAGAAAGCTGTACTTACGATAACGTCAGCAAGTGTATTGAGAAGAAAGAATGTGCACTCTTGGATACTCGCAAGGAAAATTGTAAGCACTGGAATACTATTCATATCTGTTCTTAAAATTAGATCCCCTGACCGCCT
>PLEQ01000419.1 GCA_003136475.1 Deltaproteobacteria bacterium | reverse complement strand
GGTCCAGGAGCTGTTCCTGTTGGAGGAACTGAACTTGCGAGCGGTCGCGATCGAGTATTTGAATTCTCCCCTGCTTGTACTTTTTTTCATGGCTCTGAAAAAGACGAGACAGGATCCTGAGGTGTTTTTGTGCCAGAGCTATTTGCAATTCCAGTAGCTTCACCGAGAAATAGCTCGTCCGTACCATGTACAAAAGTTCCTGCCGATAAAAAATCTGATCGAGATCCACTAATTTTTTATCGGCAGCAATCTTATCCTGCTGAGCAAAATGCCATAGAGGGTTTTGAAAGGTGGCACGCAGTTCCATAGCCGACTCGCTGATATTTTTGTAGGGTACTTGGTACGTTTTGCTCAGGCTGAGGTTGAAATTGGGTAGCAGACCAGCCACTGCAGAGTTTTTTCTCGCATCGAGCGCTGTCTGCGAGTCCCGTAAACTTTGAATTTTGGGGTCGTTCGTGAACGCAAGTTCCTCAGCTTCTTTTAAGCTTAGAGAAAAAGCGGCGCTGTGAGTCAATAATGCAAGGACGATGAGAATTTTCATACGTTAAACCCTAGCCTCTTGGGATTTTTTTCGCCAGTTTAAGTAGGACATTTCGAGAGCTGGAATAATAAACAGAGTAAAAATCAACGAGACCCAAAGGCCCCCGCACACGGCAATCCCGAGCGGTTGCAAAACCGTGCCACCATCACCGTAGCCGATGGCGATCGGTAACATACCGAGTATCGTTGTCAAGGAAGTCATGATGATCGGGCGGACCCTTTTGCGTGCGGTTTCCATGATGGCTTCTTGAACACTGACCCCAGAGTCCACCAATCTTACGATCATCTCAACCAGCATAATGGAATTGGCAACGGTGATGCCTACCAGCAAGATAACCCCTAGGCCTGAGTTCAAACTCAAAGTGGAGTTGAACACGTAAAGCGATACAAAAACCCCTAAAATCCCAAAAGGAATGGCTAAGAGAATAATCAGCGAGTGCACCACACTCGAAAATTGGATCAGAATCACCACGAAAATCAGAAAAATCGAAATACCGATGGCGAGTAGAAGCTCGTCCAACGCTTTGCTGAGTTCCACTTTGGCGTCAACTTGTTCAATGCTTACGGGACTCGCTGCGCTCTGTGGAGTGCTGGCATTAAAGTCTTTTACGAATTGACTGAATTGCGTCAATATCTCTCTTTCCCTAGCTTTTTCTTTTTCCATGAGAGAGCCTGCGAGAGTAAAAACGTTCTCACCATTAATCCGTTGCAAGGTCGGAGCGACTTTGGAGCTTTTAAATTCAGC
The DNA here is from genome assembly GCA_003136475.1 of Deltaproteobacteria bacterium. GTDB lineage: Bacteria > Bdellovibrionota_B > Oligoflexia > Oligoflexales > Bog-1112 > BOG-1112. Next base: position 1,367 of record PLEQ01000419.1, on the reverse strand, counting down.
AAGTGCGCGGAGCGGGACGATCCGATCTCCGACGGGAACAGGAAGGGCGCCGAGCTCCTCGACGGATTGGGTAAAATCCGTCGGGTATTTCAAATAGATAGGCTTTACCTTTTGATTCAAAGCCAGATCACCCACGTAGATGGGGTCCGTCACGAGACTGGCTATTTGTGCGAGATCGCTGGGCAGAACTCGTAAAGTTCCCGCATTCAAGAGGTCGATTTTTTCTTCATAGAGTTGCAGAAGCAGTCGGTTGTCAAACACCCGATCCGTGTCTTCTTGGACGTCTTCGACAATTTGAGAGTCCAGTAAAGCGATACGAAACGCATCTCTCATCAACTGCTGCTGCTCGACATCATTCCCCTTAAAAGCTACCTTCCAATCCGGGGGATTGGGTATGGGTAGCTCGGAGGGATTAAAGGGCCAGTAGGAATAAGTGGCCTCGGATTCCGCTTTGGTCATCTCTTGTGCGGCTTCCAAAACATAACGAAATTTCTTTTTGTCCGGCAGATGAAGCGCCACCCAGGCATAATTTGGTGAGTTGGTGCCTGATTCCATGAATGAGATAAGGCTGCCGAATTTATCGCTCACCATCCGTTCAAATTTTGCGACCAGCTCTTCCATTTGGCTCATCTGTACATTCGTGATGGAATTGATATTGGCAAAAATAATCGGCGATTCAGGCTTGGCAATAATTTCTCTTTTGAGTCGCGAAGGAATGGTCAGTGTGACCAAAACGAGAGCAGCACTAATGAATACATAGCTAAAGTATTTTAATGAGCTTTTCCTCAGAAAAAAATCAAGACCCTTGCAATAACCGTTATACAAACGCTCTAAAGCGCGATCTAAGGTGCCTATCGAATGTTTTTCAGCAAAAGAACCGGCGAACTGTGCCAGGTGAATGCGAATCGTCGGGACCAGAATCATAGCGATCAAGAGCGAGAGTCCGTGCGAATAAATGACGGCTTTGGCCAGATCGCCTAGGATGGCATAGCTCAGGTCGGAAGTGAAAACTAAAGGTATGAAAACGATCAACGAGGTGATCGTTGAGACGATTACGGGAGCGGCAACTTCACGGACGGCTTCCGAAACCTGTTTAACAACACTGGCCNNTTGACAAAATTCTTTGCAGGATTTGCCGCAAATTTCTTGATGATCGAATCGATGACGACGATCGAGGCGTCAACATTCATCCCGACGGAAAGTGCTAGACCACCGAGCGAAACTAGATTCAACTGCACGTTCGTGAGTTTCATGATGATAAAGGACAGAATGATACTCATCGGTATTTCTATCAGTGCGGTAAGGGTTCCGACGAAACTGCCGATGAAAAAAAACAGGACGAGAACAGCGATGAGCGAGCAAAGCCA
>PLEQ01000204.1 GCA_003136475.1 Deltaproteobacteria bacterium | reverse complement strand
CGCTTGCGCTTAAACACGACATCGAAAGTGGAAAGAAGATCGTCTTCAGTTTCGCAGACAGTGTTCCTCTTGCCTACCGAAACGCTATTAAGGAAGGGCTTGAGTATTGGAATCATGCTTTCAATAAAGAGGTCATTCAAGTTCAAGAGGAACCCTATCCATTCAACAAGAAACTTTTAGGGCTCATCCCCGGAACACATGTCATAGAATGGATTGAAACTGAAGGTGACGATCTCAGTCGCTGTGCTGGCAATATGAGTCAGGCTATTCCCAACTATGATCCATCGACGGGTCAGATTTTGTCATCACGCATACGACTTTTACAATGTTCGTTGTTACCACCAACAAAAGATCCAGTGTATGCAACCTTCCTGAGAAATAGCTTTGCTCTATATCCTAGGCTTCTTCAAACTTTGTATCAGGTAAATTTTACTGCGGTACATGACAAAATTTCTGATAACGAGTTTGACTCTTTTACAAAAAATCGAGTTCGGCAAATGAGTGCTCATGAAGCTGGTCACGTGCTGGGCTTACGTCATAATTTTATGGGCAGCGTGGTACAGACCAAACCGCTATCCAGCTATCGACAAGCCTTCTTCAAAAATCTATTTGGCATTCAATCTGAGCAGTCTGATGTGCAACTTGGATCCACAGTTATGGACTATTACGATGTTGAAGACACATTCTTAATTGGCCAGTCTATTGCTAACAAGTCAGCTCCCTTCCCCTATGACCAGTTTGCCATCGAAAAGCTCTACATTAATAACTCTTCGCGTTCTCATACTGAAATTCCATTTTGTACTGATCACGATCAAACGAAAGTAGCTGCTTGCAAACAGTTCGATCACGGAGATCCCAACAGCTTAGACGATATCCGAGAAGGGATTGAACAAATAGCCAGCTCCTTTTTGTTGTGGGAAATATCAACAAGCTACTATTTTTTCCGGAGTGCATGCGAAGGAAGACCAGATGTGAGACTGAACTCTGCGGGAGATGTAGGTAGACCACAGTTTCTATCGGAGGTTGTCGAAAGTGTGATACCTAGCTTGCACAACTTCGTTGACGCTCTGAAGCGATCAAAAAATCATCCAAAAGAACTTGAAGTACTAACACAGCGAATAGAAAAAGCTGGGGGTTTAAAGGCTATTTTATCGTTCTTAGACGACCAGTATTATCAACATCACGTTAGTAAAATTTCTGAAGTCATCAAACTTTCCAAATTAAAAGATGTGTTTTCTGAGCCTAAATGCAGTGCGGTTCTTGAAAATGCTGTAGGACGTGAAGATGAAATTGAGCAGGCTATCCAAGAAATGCTGGAAAGAGCCGTTCGAAGTAGTATGACTAGACTCGCTTATTATGAAATGCAAAGTTTCTTTGACAAACATGATGAATTCTACGTTCCGACCTTCAATGATTCTTATAAACCTTTTAATCGTCTCTTCGCTGACTTCTATAAAGAGAGATTGCAGAAGATAGTTTCTCTAAAGAAACCAGACTCTGATGAATTCCTCTATTCATCAGGCGCTAGAAAGACAGCAGAAGATATTCTTCAACATACCCCTTTCTTAGCTAACCACCAGAAGAAAGGACATAAGCTGCCTAACAAAGAAGAGCTCTAAGCGAGTTGAAATGCCTTTCAGCATCACTATTTCGCAAAATACTCCAGACAACCCTCGTTCTCGAGAAAACGTTGAGTGACCAGAAGACTTAAGAAAGCAGCAAAGTTTCCCTTGGCCTTAGTGACCTTGAAATACTCTTTAGCTTCGTCATAGGTGAAATCTCGATAAATCGGCTCAAACGCATCACTTAATTTTTCAAAACATCGCTCTTTAGCCATGAGTTTAGCCGATTGCGTTCTATCTAGTGCAATTTCAGCCATAGTTTTTTCGTTCTCTATTTTATAATGTGTATCCATGAAGCTTGGCTTAGCATCATAAAGCGTGTTTAAGCTTCTAAGAGTGCGCATCCGTTCTTCATCACTGTACACGGATGGCTGGCTTGCCGAACTCTCGGAAAGATCCGTCATCGCTTGAAAAATCGCTTGGGCTTTGATACGCACTCTCATCTCAGCTAAAACCTCAACTTCAGAAACCACAAAATCAGCAGCCTCCTTTTCAAAGCCGAGACTTGCCAACAGTTTCTCCATTGCCGTTGAAAGCCCTTCTTCCGCGATGAGAATTTTTTTATGGGAGAAAAGTTCCTCAAATTTGTGAACATCGAGCCGAGTACCCGCACTCACTTGACGTTCGAGATCCAGTATATCCACTGCTAAATTGTCAGGATCGAGCTTTCTAAATTCGTCAAGAATTTTTGACAAACTCTTCTTATCCATCTGTCCCATTTGAAGCATAGCTAAGTAACTATAGCGTCTTCTAAAACAGTATGTACACCTGTTTTTCTGCTCAGCAAAAAGAACAGAGCTAGCATGGCACAAAGCCCAACTAATCCAAGAATCTTTAAGTTTACAGATCTCATTCCAAAATCTCTGTTTGCGCCCAATACCTAGCCAACGCCTCTTGAACACGCTCTATATAGTAGTTAGGATTTGAAATAGCGGCCAAGGTATCGACGCTGACGACCTGGCCTAATTCAGCAAGCGCTTGGAAAGAAATGGGCTTGTGAGTTTCGATAGCAAGGGGACCCACAATATTTTGGGCGGATCCGGTGAGATCAATATTATCATCGAAGAAGATCGCAAGTGTCGCCTTATCGCCTTGAGAAATTAAAAATGGCTTTCCAAAATTGGAAGCCTCGGCATGACTATTCCAAAACTTCCAATCATCCTGAATAGCAGTATGTCCTACACGGCGTAACTGCTGATAGATTGCACTGGGATCTTCAAAAATTTTGCCCGCAAAATGCAGCTTTCCTTCCCGAAATTGCCTNNCATTGGCTGAGCCACCCCGACGTCAAGCAGACCGTCCTCAGCGATTGCGGGCAAAAGAGCTTGCTGAAGTCGGTCCGCTTTTATGTAAAAATTGATCTCATCTCGAATTTCAAAAACCTCCGTTCCAAAACTTCGCAGAATGACGGAATAGGACACCTTTTCTTGGTCCAAATAGCGGACAAGCTCATAAAACGATTTAAAAATAATACTTTCCTGGGCTGCAAGAGATTTTTTAGCGTGGTCAAAGTCCTGCCAAACTTGCTCATAAAGCGGATGTTTTTGCTCGCGTAAGTAATCGACAAAATGATCCAGATATTCGCGACGTTCTTCCTTGGATTTTTCGGGTGCCAGTACTTTATAGATATAATTTCGAAACGTCATGGGCAGCCAGCTGCATGCT
>PLEQ01000014.1 GCA_003136475.1 Deltaproteobacteria bacterium | reverse complement strand
GAAGTGGGTTTTGGTTTCTGTTCATCTTTGGTAAAACCAACAGGTTTGACCCCACCATGACCATGGTCTGTGTATTTAAGAACTTCATCAGGTCCAGAGGTGGTGTTCGGTTTAATCCATCTGCTATATTGATACCTTACATTGGGTGTTGGTTCACTGNNTAGACCACTGACCCAGGATTTCAGTCGATTCGGGCTCTTTCTTCTTTTTGAACATATTAGCTCCTATTTTAGGAGAGTGGGGCCATCCTAGCCTATGAAGCGTTCAACCTCGTTGGGTATCCATGCTTTGCCGCTCTCATATAGGAGGTTAGAGGAGTTTGAGGGGGATGTCAAGCAAAAGGTGCTTCAATGGTTCCGTATGACTTTGTCAATGGTTTTGGACCACCCATAAACTCATTATCGAATGGGACCAAGCAGCAGGTTAAGATCTGATGGGCTTTGTCATAGCTCCTATACATCCAACCACCTGGGACTCTAAGGACCACGGTAAATAAGAAGGCATCCTCTACTACAGAGGTTTCATGAAGTTTTAAGTCATAAATACTTTNNAGGATACTCCTTATGAAGGGAGCTTATGATGGATTTGTTGTGGAGTCAATATTTTTTTTGGAAAAAATTTAAGTAGTTGTTTTTAAAAGGGATTAATGTGTTTTGAGGGATTTTTTTATGGAAAAAATTTTGGAAATTTTGGTCGTTAGGATATTTCTGATTATATGGGGGTTGAGTCGGGGCCTAATAGGCTATACCCGGTTTTCAGTAAATATGTCTATCATTTCATATAGTTATCTCACGCATAACTGTATAAACCCTATACACTGGTGTACAAATGATCCAGTGTGTCACTGTACAACTTTACAGTGTCAAATGCTTAGACATCGTTGATTTTGGGTAATTCCTCAATATAATCATATAGTTGATTCACTTTTCAATGCAAGCCCACGTTATAAAGTTGCCCTCGGTTTTTCCATTCGTTGCCTGCTCCAAACTACCCAAAGTTGCCCAACGTTGCTCTAGGCATGCCGTAAGCAACATTCGGCTATTTCATGAAGTGACAAAAATGGGTCAAAAAATGACCTAAATACCTCAAGGATATCAAGCACTTGTATGGGGTCGGTTTACATAAGGCTATTTTGTTAACCCCCTAAAACACAAAAGCCCTAACTGAAGTGATTCAATTAAGGCTCTGGAATTTTGAGATTTTTGATGCTATGAAATAAATAGACTTGTTTTGCTAAGTCCTATCTATTAGAGGGAGGGTGGGAGACTCTGCAAAACTGAAGTACTCCCATGTAAAAGATTGTATAAAGACCATACATTCGCATAACCTCTAGACATGTTATTTTTGACACAATCCTTGAAATATCAAGGACTTAGGTTAGAATATAGTTGGCACATGTGTTGCAACTATACCTAATAAGAGGTTTAGTTGACCATTATGGCAATGGCAATGTATTCGCTGTAATGCTATAAAAACTAACCAATGAAAGGGCTATATGACTAAAAATAATGAAGAATGGAATGGTTGGGCTAACTATGAGACTTGGAATGTAGCTCTATGGATTCAAAACGATGAAAGCCTATATAATAGGGCTAAACAATACAAGTATAAGGGTTATAGAACTTTCATTAGATCCCTACTAGAGCTAAACAACCCTAAAGACTATACCATACATCAAATAGCATTTGAAACCCCTGATAACGTTGCATGGAATAGCCCGGACTTAGATATTAAGGCATTAGACAAGTTATTAGGTGATCTATGAAACTAACTCAAAATGAACTTGAGACTTTAGAAGCTAAAATAGTTGATAGTGCTTATCACCTTATTCAAAGTATGAGACGTTAATATCATAACATGCCTAAACAAAGTGATGCCCCTATGACGGTTAATGCCGCTGGTATTCTAGTATCACTATTTGAAACGTTGGGGTATCCATTAGACCCTATTAAGGTAAATAAGGATTAATATGACTAAACATATACTAGAGATTCGACAAACCATTGTGGCTTATAAAGAAATTGAAGCTGAAACCGTTGAGGATACTATAGAGATAGCTAAATCCTTAGATTTAAGAAATTCAACCTATGACAATGAAATTGCTAAGGGACTTACCGAAACCGTCGTCTGGCTTCCTGAACTGCTATCAAAATAAGCTATTGACTTATTAACTGACTAAGGTAGTATTGAATTAGGAGGATTATGATTATGAGCTTAAATAGTAACAGCTATGCTTTTATAACATCTATAGTGATTCTGGTAACGATGGTCCTATCTTTGTTTTCAATAGCTTTTATATTAGTAAGTGGATTCTTTTGGGCCATAGAACAGGTATCGGAGGATGAGTAATTATGCGTAAACCAAGTAAGGCTAAATTACAAGCTGAATGTATGGATCGAATTTTAGAGACTTTAAGGTAATATATGCAACTCCTAAAAGGTCACACAGTTTTAAAGTCTAGTCCTATATTAGGCGGTAAGGGATTGATCTACCGATATAGGCTTACCTTAGACCTTAATAATCAATATACCGTTCATAGGGAATGCCTAGAGCCTACTGGGCAGACTTTAGAGGCATTCCTATATAAGGGTTTAGACTTGGATGCTGCTAACTTTGTTTTTGACCGGCAAACTAGCCTGTAAAGGAATTGATTATGTTCGATATATTAGCTCTACTCGTTTTAATTGGTGGGGTTATAGGCATAGTTATTGGACTACTTCATTTATTCCTTTTTGTTTCATTGAGTTATAAGGTTTTAATTTTAACATTAGTAGCCATGTTATGGGCTTTCGAAAGGCTAACCAGTGAATAATATATGCTGTAACCCTAGAATTCAAGCTTTCTGTATTCGCTGTAATACTATTTTTTACTCTTCGTACTTGAACTTAATAGTTAATACCTGGACCCTTATCGTGTGCGTGAAACCTCTAATAANNTTGACGATGGTGAAGACTTCACAGAGGTTGATAAAGGTAAAAAGAAAGCTAAATCCTACAAGCCTGGAAATAGTAAGTCTGGATTTGCCTCATCATATAACGAAAACGACCTTTTAGCCGCTGCCAGCTATGCTGGAACCCACGCAGAGAAGCTTCATTTCATCGGTTATAAGCTACTTGACCCACGCGAATTGAAAACAAAAGACGGTAAAACCATATTCAGTAAAAAGAATGGATGGGGAGCGGATCTTACCCCAGGTCAACTTGTAAAAAAGCTCAATCGAGATATGTCGCGTCAATTTTACGACTTTGTATGGGTCTGGCGTCGGAAAGGAAAGCAATACCCAGTTATAGTGATTGACGGGATACTAGCTGATGGAATGGGCAGATCCGCTCTATACCACGCTCTCGGTGAAAGAGTTTATGCGGCGTTGTTTTCAAAAACTGTTTCTAAGACACGCTCAAGCCGCTGATTGCATTTAGATTTATATATCGCCGATAATAATGGCTACAAATTGGCAGCGGCTTAGACTTTTTTCTTAGTAAGTTTTACTGACGATGGATCTCGAAGAAGAATCTGTTGTCCGCCCTCTGCTCCACTCCCAAAAGAAACACCATCATACTCTGGCGGCAGATCGGATAAGTAGTCTTTGCGTTTAATATTTACTCCCCTATGAGTCTTCGGCTCTTTCCATAGCTTTAGAGGCTTGTGAGGAGAATATTCTGCGATGTGCTCCCCCCAAATGCCAGCTTCATCAGGAGTGTGAGAAAAATAAACTCCCTGTCCATAAAATCCATCTGATTTGTTAAGGCGTTTTGGATCGAACTTGAGCGCCTTATCCCCAGGAAACATAGGCTTTAAACTGTGACCTCGATAGAGAGGCTTTTTGTGGGTGACAAAGAGGGGGTCGTTTGGCGACTTTTCCGATTTCGGATGATCTTTTTTATACTTCTTGTAGTCAACTGCCAGTTTGCGTTCTAAGTTTTCTATTTCT
>PLEQ01000079.1 GCA_003136475.1 Deltaproteobacteria bacterium | reverse complement strand
GTCATCCCGAACGGATGTGAGGGATCGCAGACTTAGCTCATCTGTAAGTCAAAAGAGCCAAGACTGCGATTCCTCGCTGACGCTCGGAATGACGAGACGATGAAAGACCAAGCCTGGTTTTGAGACAGCTCCTCAGAAAGCTGTTTTTGAAAACTCCTAGAGACCCGACAACTGACGCAGACGTTCGGCGCTGGTCATCAGGGTCTCGAATTTCTTCGCAAAGCAAAACCGCACAAGATGTTGCCGCTTCATAAGTTCCTTGTCTTGGAAAAAAGCTGAGAGGGGAATACAAGCCACTTTTACTTCACGCGTCAACCACAAGGCAAATTCCACATCGTCCTCTTTCGAGAGTGCATGATAATCTGCCACGATAAAATAACTGCCCTGCGGACTTGCACACTGGAAGCCACCATCACGCAGAGCTTCCAGCAGCAGGTCTTTTTTCTGTGTGTAGTCACTGCGCAAGTCTTGGAAGTAACGATTGGGCAGCTGATAGGCTTTCGTGAGCGTCTTCTGCAAAGGACTGGCTGAGCAAAAAACGATGTGTTCGTGGATGGTACGCATACGACGGATCATTTTGGCATCGGCTAGAGCGTAACCGACTTTCCAACCGGTGAGGCTGAAAGTTTTGGAGGCTGAGGAAATAACTATGGTGCGTTCTTTCATGCCTGGCAGCTGAGCGATGGAAAGATGTTGAAAAGGTGCAAAAACGATCTCTTCATAAACCTCATCGGTTATGATCACCAGATCGTGCTTTATAGCAAGCTCAGCAATGGCTTCGAGTTCGGGTTTGGAAAAAACTTTGCCGCTCGGATTATTCGGCGTATTGAGCAGCAGCACACGCGTGCGGGGGGTCATCGCAGCTGCCAAAGCCTCAACTGCAAAATCCCAGTCCGGTGGGTGCAAGCGCACCGTCTGAAAGCTCGCGCCAGCCGCCAACGCAAAGCCGGGATAAATATCGTAAAAGGGTTCGAAGGTGAGCAGCTCGTCACCCTTTTGGCAAAACGCCAGCACAGCACAAAATAAAGCCTCGGTCGCTCCCGAAAAAATCGAGAGTTCCAAATCCGGATGAAAACTTAGATTGCGGCGTTCTTCGACATAATGCGCTATGGCCACGCGCAAATCCCGAAAGCCACGGGACGGTGCATACTGGTTGCACCCACTCCGTAAAGCAACCACAGCCTCGTCGATAATTTCTGCCGGACCATCGAAGTCAGGAAAACCTTGGGCAAGATTAATAGCATTCACACGATTCGCTTCTTCCGTCATCTTTGAAAAAATCGAAACACCAAAATCATCCCAAGACCGCAACATGCCTGCACTCCTTCTTAGTCAAAATTCAAAATACAGGCACCGTTGTCACACACTCCAACACCACTCGTCGACCTTCCAAGTGTCCTGTGCCTTTATTGCGAAACTAAACCAGAAAGGTTAGAATGAGAAATATTCTTTTTAAATCACCCCTGACTAAGTTTAGGAGAAACAGTGAACAAAGCCAGTTTAGTTGTTTTTCTGTCAGCCTTTTGTTTCAGTTCGTTTTTGCTAGCGGAATCCCGAGAAAAAACCAAAGCTAACAAAACCACAGGTTTAGTACNNAAGTCTATAAAACTTGGCTTTAACTTTAATGTCGCTGCTGGCGCAGAAATCACGGGTGGCTCGATTGAATCCCCATCTTTTGCAACAGTCTATTGGGAACATGCAAAAAGTACTTATGATGTCTTCCTTGATATGAATACGATCACCGTAAAGAATGCCATCATTGCAAATGGACGTCTCCAGGATAGCGTCAACCTCGGCTTCAGCCTTGGCCTTGTCGATCGCTTCTTTGCTTTCGACCATTTTGCCGTTTTTGGTAAAATTGGCGCAAATTATATTGTGGTGGACCCCGCTCTTGCCACAAAGAGTGGAAGCTGGGGACTTCTTGTCGGACTGGGTGGCGAGCATCTCTTTAAGGGCGCCAATTTATGGGGTAGTGAGCACCGCCAAGCTTCGGTATTTTCACAATTGTCTTGGCAAACCAATAATATCGAAGCCGACAAACAAGCTCTGTCGCCAAAACACTTTAGTTTTCTTAGCATCGGTTTTGGATTCCGTGTTTACTTCTAACTAAGCAGAAAAACTCACCTAAAATTTTTCCACCACTCCGGCACCAAAACTATGCCCACTGCACTCCAAGTTAAAATCCCCGCAATTTGACAAGAAAGCGCCAATAGACTAGCATGCCGCGCGTACTCTTCAGTGAGAGCTCCTTCTGCCCTCAACGAAGCGATGCGTAAAAAAAGTCTCCTTCTTCAATCTGAATCTATATATTAGGTGTTTCATGCTTGGGAAGATTAAATCGCTAATCTTTCTACTCGTATTTTTTTTGGAAGCTAGCGGTTGTGGTTCGAAAGCTTCACAGCCCGCAAGTGATCTGCCAACACGATCTCCCGCTGGAATGGACGCAAAGATACCTGAAACTCCTAACGAAGAAAAAGAGGGAGCAAATACCGACGATGCCAGCCCCCAGGAAATCTGTGCGCTCCTGGATAACCCACGCGTGGTCCGTCCGCCCCCTCATGAAATTTACAAGTGGGATGTCTCAAGAGATTATTAAGCTGAGCCGCGAAGAATTATTGAGCCAGAAGCACTCCCTGGGCTTGCTCTATCAAGCGATTTTGAACAGCCCTCCCCTCCCTTGAGACATTTAGGTTCTTGCTAGCTTTAGGTTCCTTTCCAAGCCATCCACCGCTATAATATAAGATATACAAACTTAATAAATTCAAACTGAGGCTAGAATGCTTGCTAAGATTCTTCGTTTAAGCTTGCTGTGGCTTTGCCTGTTGGGTACTTTCAGCTGCAAAAAAAACCAAGCAAGCGCCAGCTCGGCCCATAACAGCACAAGCACGCAACTCGCTCTGGCGAGTGCTAAGAGCGCCGCCAATACTCCGGATTTTGTGCTCGATCTTTTTGATGACGATGAGAAAATTACTATATTTCCTCAAGCCTATATCGACGCGAGGCTTCAGGACTATCAAAGTACTCAAACGGACACCAGTACAAGCCTTGCCGCTAGCACAAATACCAGTAACGGTACGAGTTCATTTAATGAAGCTGCCTTTATCGACGTTCAAGCTATAAACCTCGACATCATGATCGCTCAGGCCCTGCAGGCGCAGGACACCACAGTCAGCAGCCAGAGCTTAGGTCTCGTAAACATTCCATTGGGGACCGCAGTGGCCTTGCAAGCTAAAAAAGCTATTTTCATAGCCACGGACTTTTTGGTTCATGTCGGTCGCACAGTGCTTTCTAGAGACTTAAAGTATCGACAAACATATTTTGAAAAGGCCGTTAACGAGAAATGGGAGAATCCAGAATACGTCAAATTTAATGTCATGAAACCAATCGAAATTAAAGATGCAAGTTTGCAAAATAAATTAGTTGGTTTTAAGCAATCGGACCTAGCGCAACAAGGTGCTACAGTTAGGCTGGGCATGTTGCCTAACAAAGATATCCTTACTCAATTGACTGCAAGTAGCAGGCAAGAAGTTAAAATTATTTCGATTGTTCAAGACTTTGAACGAGACATGCTAGAGACAAAGACTGACTTAAAATTGTCAAAAGAAGGACCCAAGTCCACGCCTTATGAAAGAGGTCGATCGAAAAAGGAGTTCCCAGTGGAGGACAACACTTATGGCGTTCGCACTCTCAATCAATATTCAACACCTGATCGCACCATGATGACAGAAGGGCTAGTGCAAGCGGCTATCAAGGACGTTCTAGCTTCGACAAGTGAGGGCGATAAAATCGTCTATGTTCATTGCAAAAGCGGCAAAGGACGGAGTGCCTCGATCGTTGTGGGCTCTCGCGTGGCAGCAATCATAGAATGGGCAAAAGAAAACAAGCGTACTTTATCGACACAGGATATCGATACACTCCTTAAGGAGCAGATCGACCAAGTGACGGAAGCAAGAAATGAAATCGGCATAAGCCCTACTCAAATCAACAACCTAAAACTCGTACTCTACAATTGGTAGAGTACCTCGCTAGATTTTCTCTAACTCCAACAAATGACAAGCTGCTGCAAAAACTTCCTCGACGGACAGATCCTTCATACATTTAAAATGTTTGAGTGGGCAGCTTTGGGGACCGTGGTCGCTGCAGGGGCGACAGGGGAGGGTCTTGTGTTCCACAACCTGACTGTGAGTGGCGAGAGGACCAAAACCAAAGGCCGGGACCGTTGGGCCAAAAATAGCGAGCGTTGGGATATCAAAGGCTGAGGCAAAGTGTACGGGGGAGCTATCATTGGCGACCACTAGGCTCAATTTGGGAAAGATGCGTCGTAGATCATCGAAGGAGCTGAGGCCAGCCAGGTTCCACACCCGATCCGTAGAAGCAAGAGATTGGACAAGAGGGTCGGTGAGTTCCTTCTCTTCACGCGTTCCTAAAAGGACGAGACCAAACTCAGGGTAGGCGAGTAATTTTTTAGCTAGGGCTTGGTAGGAGTTGAGCGGCCAACGTTTGGTGCCCCACTGGCTACCGACCGCCAATGCGATCAGTTTGCCGGGAAATGCGCTGAGTTCGTTTTGCCAAGCGATTTCCGTTTGCCAGGCGAGGGGAACCAGTTGAGGTTTTACCGTTTGAATGCGCTCCTGACTGAGCCCCAGGCCTTGCAGTAAGGAGGCAACACGGACGACTTCATGCTGAGTTCGATCGCGCACAATCCTTTTATGCGCAAGGAAGCTAAAGACTGTATCGGTATACGTAAGGGTGCGGATACCCAGGTAGCGACTGAGTAAGGAGGAACGCAGACTGCGATGCACTTGGAGCAGAAGAGTGGAGCTTGGCTCTATGCCAGCACTTTTCAACTGAGCTTTGAGTTCGCAAAAAGAGCGGAGGGTGCCACTGCGTTTGGCAAAGGGCAGGCGGGCATGCAAGTGGGGAGAGCCTTTCAAAAGTTCACACCCCGCAGCAGTCGAAATGACATGCTGGCGGACGTGCGGAAATTCTTGAGCCACGAGGTTAATGGCACCGGTCGTCAAGACTATATCTCCGATAAAGGCGGTCTGTAGCCAAACGAGATCTGTAAATTCCATGCCCGTCACCTTGAGCGAAGCACTGCGGAGTCAAAACTTTCTTGCGAAAGCCCGCGTGCGTATGCCTTATGATCTCTGCAATACCTTCCTATAAACGAGGGCATCACTACCGTCTTTATAATAGTTTTTACGTGTGCCGATAAGCTGCATTTGAAAGCTTTCATAAAGCTTCTGCGCGCCACCATTGTCCGGTCGTACTTCGAGAAAAAGTTTCTGCACGAGTCCATCGCTCTTGCCTGTGCGCTCGCATTCACGCAAGAGCTGGAGTGCAAGACCTTGACGTCGAAAACGCGGCTCGGTGTAAATATAAACAACGTCCGCAGCGTCACCAAGATTCACGACCAGCAAGACGCCGGAGCAAACCCCATCGCAGATGCGGGCGAATAGGGTATAATTCCCAGTCGCAAGGGCGTCCTTGAATTCTTTTAAAGGCCAGTAGTCCCAGGCCTCAACACAAGCGATAATTGCGGGCGTGAGCTCGCTGGGCTGCTGATATTTGACAAAGCTACTGGTCACTTTTTTGCGGCAGAAAAGGCGCTGGGTTGAATGAAACGGTATTCGTGAGCGTCGTCAAAGATGCGCACAAAATTTCTCTTTTCGGCAAGGGGTACCCGACGTTCGTGGGGAATGCCTTGGGATTCGACGCTTTCCTTTTGTTCTTTATTATACTTTTGAATACGCTCTAACATAATTAAACTCTGTTCAATATCTTTGTCCGCAATCACCAGTCTTTGGCTCAGATCGTTGAGTTCCTTGCTCGCTGTGATGAGGGTCCGGACTTTGGCAAGCTCAGCGTCCGCTATTTTAGACGAACTTGCATAACGTAGCTTAAATGTCTCCTCATAAGCAAGCATATCGGTTTTAAAACGCTGCACAGAATCTTGCCAATTGTTTTCCGTGGCAATACCCTGACTTTGCGCGACCGCTAAGGCTTTGACCAAGAGATAGATTTCGAGATCGCGTTGGGTGTAGGTGGAGTCATTCACCTTCAAAATCACGCGATCGATCGTGACCGGTTTGGCCTGGACGGCGCTTGCGAGGAGGCCAAAGACCCAAACTATTTTCCACATCAAACGCAAGCATACCCCCACCAATTGTGTCTATGTCCACAGGCCCGAGCAAAAACCACGCGCTAGCTCTCGACTTTTTGCCAGAAATCGACCCACTTTAAGCGACAAATTTCCTCAATCTTCATAACATTAATTTCGCCATCCTTGGCAGAATCATCTTCGCGAACTGCGAGATATTCACCACCGTCCGGGGTTGCATGGTAGTTGAGGACAATCCAGGTTGTCTTGGTCTTACGATCATAAACTTTAAAGGGGTTCATCGACTTTTCCTTTTGATTTCTAATCTACTCATCATAACGAGCTTTAAAAAAGCAAACAAGCGGCGGTCTTCCCCCGCTAATTTTGCCACCATTGTATTTTGGCGGAGAGGGGATTGACGATGTAGAAAGTGGTGTCGTGCAAGGCCTGAATCGTCAGCGGAAAGCATGCGGCGGGCAGCAAGCCTGGCTGGCCCTTTTGCCAGTAGGAATCTGCGCCATCGGCTGAGCGGAGTTTAAAATAACCTTCGGTTGGCAGCAGGGCTCCATAAGTGTCCTCAAGGTTCCAATGCAAAGTTTGCTGCGCCGGCACCTGAACACGGTGGGTTCGATAAAACGGATTGTGACCGAAGCTATCGATGCGAATCCCTTCGCCGACGTTTTGTCGCCTAGGAAGACTGCGCAGCTGTGCGAGAAATTTATCGCCGCACTGCACGGTAGGCTGTACAAGGTGGAGAGATTCCTCGATGTGGAGCTCACGCCCCTTGCCCTCGGGGTCGGCTTCGCCTTTGGCATTGTAGCGTCGTCCCCAGTCATACATACGGTAGGTTCGAGCTTTTTTTCCGAACAAAACCCGTTGCGGTTCGAGGAGGGTGATGCCTTTGCCCACCGCATGGCAGATGCCAGCTGGAATTTCGAAATAATCGCCGGCCTTCACCGGTACAAATCGTAAGAAGCGCCGGAGATCTGCACCACTGCGCAAGATTTGAGCAAGACCTTCGTGACTAAGCGCCGCTTGAGATTGAAAGCCGAGATAGATTCCGGCACCGGGCTCGGCATGCAGAATCAACCATGATTCGGGTTTGCCAGATTCCTCCTTGCCCAAAAACGGATCACTGTCAGAGGGGTGAACCTGCAGAGACAGGTCCTCTTGCGCATCCACGAACTTGACCAGAATCTCGCAAGCCGCCATCGGGTCCTGCTTAAACAGAGTGGCAGACAGCGTCTCCTTGGGGTAGCTGCGAAAAAGATCATGCAGCGTCAAAGAGCTGCCCAGCAAACGCGAAGGGAAAGAGGGCTCGCACGAAAAGTCCCAGGACTCCCCAACAATTGCGCCTTTTGTTTCGGGGCTCACGGCATCTTTCAGTTGCTGAGCAATGAAGGTACCGCCCCATGGCGTGCGCGCCCGAGGTGTAAAATTATTGGGAGTGAGTGGCAAGGGGCCCCTCAGCGCCTGCTGTAAAAAACTCGAATCCATCCCCTCACCTTCACATCACCCTGGTGGCCAATTCAACTGCCGACCGCCCAAAATGTGAGCATGAATATAGTCTACCGTCTGCTGACCATGCTGGCCGTAGTTGAAAACGATGCGATAGCCAGCACTTTCCAGGCCAAGATGCTTGGCGACTTTTGCCACACCCTTCATAAAGGTGCCGATGGCTTGCGGATCACTGTCGGCAAAATCCGCAAACCCGTTGATCCGCTTTTGCGGTATGACCAAAACATGGACGGGAGCCTGCGGNNAATGTCGTGGAAAGCAAGGATATCCGCATCCTCAAATACAATCTTAGCAGGAACTTCTTTATGTTTAATCTTATCGAAAATTGTCTGATCCTCTGGCAAACTGCATTCCTTTCGTCAATGTTCCACATAATGGGAGAATTTCGCAGCATAAACCGTGAGGACATTATCTAACACAACTGGGCATTTTCGAATATATTTGTGAGAGTGGCCGATATATTGCCGAACAGCAAGGGTATCGACTCCAATCGNNAAGCTCTATGGCATATCAAAAAATTCTAGTCGACAATCTAACGTGTAAACGACGATTTCATATTAGTTTCAATGACGAGGACCCCAAAGCCCCCAAGGTGGAGCTAAGGTGCCTACATTGCGACGCCATAGTCTTTCAAAGGGAGAACCGTCCCCCGGCGAAAATGGCTAGAGATGAAAATCTCATCAAGCTCACCGAATTAAGTCCGATAAAAACCAAGGAGTGCTATTTTCAAGATCGCTACTCCCCGCCCCCAAAGCCAAAGGTATGAGG